>NZ_JBHWIR010000160.1:0-4723 GCF_042731835.1 Kitasatospora sp. NPDC059817
CTTGTATTTGGGGCTGCGCGCCCCCCCGGGCGGGGGGGCGGGCGGGGGCGGGGGGGGGGGTGGCGGCGGCGGTGGCGGGAGCTACACGTTGGGGCCCGCCGGTGGGGGTGGCGGCGGTGGTGGTGCCGGTGGTGCAGGCGGCGGAGGTGGCGGTGGTGGCGGCGGTGGGTCCTTCGTGTCGTGCACGCTCGCCGTGAAACCGGGAGAGGAGATCTATGGCACCGTCGGGCGGCCGGGGAGCATCGTCAGCGGGGGGAAGGGCGGCGGCGCGGGGTCAGGCGGTCGGGCGGACTCCCTGTTCTCGCCCGGTCGGGACGGCACCCCGGGCGGGGCAGGGAGCACCGCCTACACCGGGAACATCAAGGGCGGGCAGTCGGTGGTCTACGCCGTGGTGAGCAGGGGACTGGCGGAGGCGTTCGGCGGCGAGGTGGGTGGAGCCGGCTCCGGAGGCGGGGGCGGGGGCGAGGGCCTTCGTGGTGAGCGGGCCGCCGGCAGCAGGGGCGGCGTCGGAGGGCTTGGCGGCAGCCTCTCGGCGGGCGGCAGCAGCGGCGGCGGGGCAGCCGGCGGCAAGGCCAATCGCTGCACCGGGACCGGGGCCGTCCTGGTGAGCGGCAACGGGGGCAGTTCCGGTCAGGCCGGGACATCCAGCTATGCGGCACGTGCGGGCGGCACCGGGATCGCAGGTTCGGTGGGCAGCGGCGGCCCGGCGAGCCAGGGCGGAGCCGAGGGTTCCGGTGGGTCGGGCGGCGCAGCGGCGCAGCCTCCCGCTTCCCTGCCGATCACTCTGCCTGCGGGCGTCGGCCAGGGTGGCACCGGGGCTCCCGGCGGCGCGGGCGGTGCGGGCGGCAGCGGCGGCCACGGCGGAGGGCCGACCCCCAGCCCCGGAAGCCAGGCCGGCACCGACGGCACGGCAGGCCTGTCCCCAGCCGCAAGCGGCGGCAACGGCGGACCCGGCTACGTCCTGATCACCTGGTAGGTAGCCGAGGGTCCCGTCATGCGGCGCGGGTCGGCCTGGACCGTGTGCGCAGCCGTCCCTGACGAGATCCTCCCGAAAGCACCCGATGGCGCACCCGGCACCACGAGTTCGCCCCGGTTCGCACCGTGCCTCCGACAATCCGCTCTCCGAAAGAGCACCTCGACATGCCTGCACCGCTTCTACCCACGGCTTCCCGTGCTCCCCTGCACAGCGCGTCGGAGTCCCCGATCACGCACCGGTCGCCGGTACGAGGTCCGGTGGGGTCGCGCCGCCGGTCGCGTCTACGGGTGTCCGTCGGCCTCGGCGCCATGCTGCTGGGAGCGGTGGTGTCCCCGTCCGCGGCGTCTGCGGTGACAGCGTCTGCGGCGGCGCCGGCTGCGGCCGGGCGACAGGAGTACACCGAGCCCGGAGCCTACTACTTCACCGTTCCTGCCGGGGTGACGTCGATGACCATCTACCTGGTCGGCGCCGGCGGCCCCGGCGGGGTGGGCGCCGGCGGTGGTGGCGGCGGAGGTGGTGGCGGCGGCGGGAGCTACTTCATCGGGCCCGCCGACGGGGGTGGGGGTGGCGGCGGCGCCGGCGGCGCAGGGGGCGGCGGTGGCGGTGGCGGCGGAGGTGGGGCGTTCGTGTCGTGTGTGGTGCCCGTCGACCCGGGCGAGCGGCTGCTCGTCGCGGTCGTTGCCGGAGCGGATCCCACGGGCGTGGGCACCGGAGGGAGCGGCGGTTCCGGCGGGCGGGCCGATGCCACGTTCACCCCGGGCACGGCCGGTGGAGGCGGGGGCACCGGCACAAACGGCTCGCAGGGCTCCACCAACAGCGGCGCGACCTCGGTCGGGGGACGCCACGTCCGTGCGGATGCACTGTCCGGAACGTTCGGCGGGGCGGGCGGTCCCGGAGGCGGGGGTGGCGGCGGGAAGCCCGGCGAACGCGCCGGCGGGACCCGGGGCGGAGTCGGCGGTCTGGGCGGAACCGGGGCACGGGGTGGGGCGGGCGGCGCGGGAGCCGCGGGCGGCCCCGCCGTCACGGGTAAGCCCGGCAGCGTCCTGTTCCCACCGAGGAACACGTGCAGGGGGACCGATGCCGTCGGCTCCCCCGGCGCCCCCGGAACAGCCGGCGGGAGCGCCGGATCCACCTCCGATGCCCGCGCCGGCGGAACAGGTCTCCAGGGCCGTGAGGGTGACGGGGGTCCCGCATCGCAGGGGAGCTCCGGCGGAGGCGGCGGAACCGGTGGCGCACCCGGGCAGGCGACCGTGCCCCTGCCCGCCGGCACCGGCCGGGGCGGTAACGGCCTGAGCGGCGCGGACGGGGGTGCGGGCGGCGTGGGCGGCGACGGCGGCGGCGTCTATCCCAGCTCCGAGGACACACCCGGCCAGGCCGGCGCCAGCGGCCGGAATCCGGCCGGCACCGGCAACGAGGGCGGCCCCGGCTACATCCTCCTCACCTGGTAACCCACCCACGCACGACCGACTCGGCGGCGGCGCCTGCCAAGGTCCGGCTCAGACAACCTTGATGCCGAGTCGGAAACCTTGCTGGGCCGTCGGCCGAGGAGCCCGGCGCCGGCGGCGTCAGCGGGTTGCGGCCGTGACACCAGGCGCGAGCCGGGAACCGGCGAAGATCGGCTGACCACCAACGGGTCCGACTGCTCGGCCCTCCGCCCCGGGTCCCGGGCGGGCCCGGCGGCCGCCTGGGCCGGCCGACGGAGGTCGCCGCCCTCGTGGCCTACTTGGCGAGCGAGGACGCCGGCTACGTCACCGGCGCCACGTTCGACATCAACGGCGGGACACACATGCGCTGACGGGCGGCTTGCAGCGGCACTGTGCGGTGCCGTGAGTCACAGGGTGGAGACGTTCACGGGTTTGCGGGCGCGGCAGTTCGGGGGTCTGTTACGGGTGGCGCGTGAGCGCGGCGGCAACGGGCCCGCGCACGGCTGCGGAGGATGCGCAGCGGCTTCACGCGTGCGAAGCTTCGCTTCGCCGGTGCCCGGTTCGGCGCCCGTCCGACTACCGCACAGGAGCAGTGCCCGCATGCCACCGTCGACACCGAACGACAGTCCTCGACCCGCGACGGACACCTGGGAGCAGGTCCACGCCGAACGGGCAGCCCTGGCCGCTGACCTGGCGGGACTGGACGAGGGACAGTGGGCCACCCGGTCCCTCTGCGACCGGTTCACCGTCCGCGAGGTGCTCGCACACATGACCGCCGGGGCGAGCCTCGGCCCGGTGCGGTGGATGGCGGGTGTGGTCCGCTGTCGCTTCGACTTCGACCGGCAGGTTGCCCTGCGGCTGGCCGAGCACATGGGCGCCGCTCCGGCCGAGACGCTCGCGCGGTTCCGCCAGGTGATCACCAGCACGACCAAACCGCCCCTGCCGAGAGTGGCGATGCTCGGAGAGACCGTCGTGCATGCGGAGGACATCCGCCGACCGCTCGGTATCGAGCGCGACTACCCGGTTGATGTCCTGACCGCCCTGGCCTTCTACTACCAGGGCTCCGACCTGCCCGTCCTCTCCCAAAAGCGTGCCGCCGGCCTGCGGCTGGCGGCCACCGACGGCCCCTTCGTCGCCGGTGACGGCCCACGGGTGTCCGGCACCACCCTGGCCCTGGTCATGGCGATGGCCGGCCGCGCGCCCTACTGCGACCAACTCGACGGCGAAGGGGCCGTCGTCCTGCGCGAGCGCCAGGCGACAGCCTGAGGCCGCACCTTTTGCCGTCACGGCGTGTTCCGTGATCAATCAGTGTTCGGACGTCCAGCGTTTCACCCGCTCGATCACACCGTCCGGGTCGGAGACGGTCGAGTGGACGGTGAACTCGGCGTACCCGGGATCGTCGATCGGCAGCGCGGGCAACGGATGCTCGCGCAGCCGCGCGACGAGGTACCCCGCAGCCGGCAGGTCACGGGACTTCTCCTCGTCGACATCGGCCTTGTCCGCGTGCCAGTAGGACCCGTCGTACTCCACGGCGAGCTTCCGGCCGCCGGAGAGTTCGACCGTGATGTCGACGTGCCAGACGCTGCGCCGGACGAACGAGCCATGGCGTACGGCCTGACCGGACGATGCTTTGCCGAATGCGCGTTCCGCGGCCGCGTGGTGGTCGAGCTCGATCCGGGACTTGCCGTGTTCCCTGCACTCGGGGCACCCGCTGCCGGCCGCGCGGGAGGCCAGGGGTGTCTGCCACACGTGCGCGGGGTCGGCGGTGCAGACCCATGTCGGGACGAAGGCCGTCTGACCGCTGGGGCGTACGTGCCAGGCCGAGAGCGGGTTCACGGGTGACCACTCGGCGGCGAGTTCGGGGAAGTGGAACGCGAGTGAGTCGAGGATCGTGCGGCATTCGGGGCAGCGCAGGCGCTGCCCCTTGTCCCGCTGTTCCGGCGTGTCCTGCCACTCGTGGCCGCAGCAGGGGTCCTGCCACCACACCGTTCTGCGTGACCTGGGGGAGAGCTTGGCCAGGCTGATGCGGCCGTTGCGGGTCGGGTGCCACTGGGAAGCGATCTCCGGACCGATCCTGAACGGGGCGGGTTCGACGGCGACGGCTTCCAGGGTTTCCAGCCGGGCGGTGCGGCTCTCCTGGCTCCGGCAGGAGGGGCAGCCTGAGTGCAGGTAGGTGTACGGGGATATTCGCGGGTGGTGCCCCTGCGGACAACGGAGGGGTCGTTGCAACAGTGCTGGGGGGGGGCCCAAAAACAAAAAATTGGTCCCCCCCAGAGAAAAAAACCCCCACAAAGATAAAACAACCCACAACAGTGTTGCGAGA
>NZ_JBHWIR010000160.1:4733-17532 GCF_042731835.1 Kitasatospora sp. NPDC059817
TCGGGTGTGCTCTCTGACCTGGGCGCCCCCCACACCACCCCGAGCTCCGCCCCCCCCCCCACTTTCGAAACGCGCCCTAGCAGTGATCACAGCGCAGGACTGTGTGACGAGCTCTCAGGTCTCCGTTCCCCGGGCTACTACGCCAAGAGCCCTGCTCCGCCTTCGTCTTCTGCCTCCTCGCCGGCTACGGGATGATGACGCCTGCGTTGGCGGTGGAGGGCAGCAGGCCGGCGGTGCCGGCGAAGGCGGCGGTGTAGCCGTCGTTGGCGAGGATCAGCGGGAAGGTGATCGCCTCGGAAAGCTGGGCGGTGCCTTCGGCGTTGGTGATGGCGGTGCCCAGGGTCCGGTTGCCGGTGCTGAAGGTGATGGTCTGGCCGGGCACCGGCAGTCCGGTGACGAGGTCGACCAGGGTGGCGTTGAGGAACGGGTAGAACACTTGCGGCGGGAACAGCTTGGCCAGCGCCGGGGTCGCGGTCAGCGAGGTGGCGTCTGCCAAGTAGGTGAAGCCGTTGACCAGACTGGCGGTGCCACTGGGGGTGGCGACGGTGACGGTGGCCGGTCCGGCCGCCCCGGGCGGGGTGGTGGCGGTGATCTGCGTGCCCGCGGCATTGACGATGACGTTGGTGGCGGGGTTGCCGCCGATGGTGACGCTGGCGCCGGTCAGGTTGGTACCGGTGATGGTCACCACGGTGCCGCCGGTGGTGGATCCGTGGTTGGGACTGATGCCGCTCAGCGTGGGCGCGCCCTGAAAGACGCTAACGCTGTTCGACCCGAAGTTGGCGACATAGACCTTGCTGTTGGGGGCGACCGCCACGTCGATCGGCTCGGTGCCGACGGGGATGGCGGCGCCCACCACGGTGTTGGTGCTGGTGTCGATCACCGTCACGTTGTTGGCCCCGAGGTTGGCCGTGTAGACGATGCCGTTGGTGGCGGCCGCGATTCCCCAAGGGCTGGAGCCGACGGGGATGCTGGGGACCAGGACGGTGTTGGTGGTGGTGTCGATGACCGTCACGTTGCTGGATGCGATGTTGGCGACGTAGGCGTTGCCGTTGGGGGCGATCGCGATGAAGTTCGGCTGGGTGCCGACGGGGATGGCGGCGCCCACCACGGTGTTGGTGCTGGTGTCGATCACCGTGACGTTGTTCGACCCTCGGTTGGCGACATAGGCGTTGCCGTTGGGTGCGACGGCCATTCCGACCGGGTTGGAGCCGACGGCGATGGGCCCGCCCGTAACGGTGTTGGTGGTGGTGTTGATCAGGGACACGCTGTTCGCGAAGAACTGGCTGACATAGACGTTGCCGCTGGGAACGACCACCGCCGCGGCCGGACCGCCGGACAGCGGGATCGGGGCGCCCACGAGCGTGTTGGTGGCGGTGTTCAGCACCGACACGTTGGCCGAGCCGTTGTTGGGGATGTAGGCGTTGCCGTTGGGGGCGACCGTCAGCCAGCTCGGGGTGGTGCCGCCTTCGGGGATGCTCGCGATGGTGACGGTGTCGGTGCTGGTGTCGATCAGCGTCACAGTGTTCGAGCCGCTGTTGGTGACGTAGAGGTCACCGCTGGGGGTGAACGCCAGCCCGACAGGACTGGTGCCGACAGCGATCGTAGGGTCTTCGGGGCCTGCCGCCGCCACCTGGCCGGTGGGGGCGTGGCCAACAGGGCTGGGGATCGGCAGCAGTTCCTGCGCTGCTATCTGAACGTCCGTACTCATGCGGACCCCTTCGGTGGGGGCTGCCCTCGTCCCGTCGAGCCGTCGTGTAGAAATCGTCCAGGACCGCAGATCCCGCCCTGGGGCACATCGACGACTGACCGCACACTGGGCATAGCCACGGGCCGCTCACCCTGAGGAGGGATAGGCAGCCCGGCGGTTGAATTAACCCTTTCATCCCCGCAACGCCGTTGGGTGAAACGCCACTTCGTACCGAAAGCGCGGCATTCTCACAGAAACCATCGGCCCGATCCTCGCCTTGACCGTCACCGCTGCGAGCCGGCCCGAGAGCGTCCGTTCGAGTTCATTTGTGATCGAACTTCACCGGGAACTGGAGGTGGCCTATGGCGAACTTCTCGCCCAGCGAGGGCGTTCTGCGAACCTTTGTCGGATTTCAGCTTGAGTTGGGGGCAGGTGGCGCCACTGGCAGCCGGTACGGGCCTGGTAAAGGATCGCCCGGGTAGGCCCTGCCCTCGCCCATGCCCACAGCAGGCCGCATCCCCGATGGACGTCAACCCTCGTAAGCATAAGGCGAGTTCGAAACAACGGATGAAACAATCAGACTTTCACAGGACTCCCTCTCGGCGGCAACCACTGAACTCCGGCGCGGTCATGAGCCAGGACACGGTAGTTGGAACCAGTAGGACCAGGCGAGCTGGCGTCTTCTGATCAGCGGGACGTGATTGTTGGCACCGGGTGGTCACGCTTCTTGCGACCAGTCGTGAGATGTGTCCGCTCCGCCGGCCGCGCGTAGCCGTACCCGGTGACGCTGGAGGTCGACCTCGGCTACGTTCACCGTGATCAGCTCGCCTTCATCGACAAGCAGATCCGGAGTCTCGACCGGTTCGCCGGTCAGCTCAGAGAGATGAGGGAATCCCACAACGTCGGGATCAAGCTGCGCGAACACGCCAAAGGGAATGATCTCGGCTTTCTCCCCTTCGGCATCTACGAGCTGCACGAGGACATCCGCTCCGTCGAACCCGGTGACCTTCACCGTTCTCATGGCCCCCGGCCGGAGCTGGTTGATCAAGGACTGCATACGAGGGGCAGGGGCCGGCTCGGACATGGAGGTGAGCCTAGTCGGCGCCGGCCGCACCGGTTTCAACTCTCGTGAGCAGACCCCACTCAACGCGTCGCTGGCTCAGGCGACTCAGCGTGGCGAGACCAGGGCGCCGCCACCTGTCGGTTCCAGTCACACGAGCCCGGCAACGGTGACGGTACGGGGGTCCTCGTCGTTGGCTGGAGGTCTGTCGCGCGCGGTTCGGGTTGGTCTGGCACCGGCAACCGAACGCGATGTCCCCCCAGCCGTTCGGCGGCGAGGCGGCTGCAGTACCTGCACCGGACGTGGTGGGGGTCGTCGGAGTAGGACGGGTCGGTCAGCGCTGCCAGGTGGTCGTAGCCGTGCTTCTCCGCGTACTCCCTCGCCTCCGACACGGAAACCGGCGTCAGGTCCGCGTACGCGCCGTGGCGCCGTCGTTTGCCGCCAACCGGCAGCGCGGTGACGGGTGGGCGCTCGGACGGCGGGTCGGAAGCGGGCCGTCCCGTTCAGCCCGGCAGCCGCAGGCGGAACAGCGCCCCGCCGCCGGGGGCGGCCTCGGCGGTGAGGGTGGCGCCGTGCGCGTGGGCGATCTGGCGCGCCATGGCGAGCCCGAGCCCGGAGCCGGGCAGGGCGCGGGCGGCGGAGGCCCGGTAGAAGCGGTCGAAGACGTACGGCAGGTCCTCGGGCGCGATGCCGGGGCCGTGGTCGCGGACGGTCAGTTCCAGTCCGGCGGTGAGCCGGACCTCGACCGTGGCGCCCGGCGGGCTGAACTTGGCTGCGTTGTCGAGGAGGTTGGAGACCAGTCGGGCCAGCCGGGCCGGCACGCCGGGGACGGTGCGCTCGGCGGCGCCGTGGCCCGGGGCGCCGTCCGCGTCGTCGTCCAGGGTGAAGGCGATCGCCGGCCAGTGGCCGCGCGCGGTGTCGACGCAGTGCCCGACGAGCCGGCCGACCGCGACCTGTTCGAGCAGCGGCTGCGGCTCCTCGTCGCGGGCCAGCTCGATGAGGTCGTTCACCAGTCCGGTCACCTCGCGTAGCTGGCGGTGCAGCGCGGCCGCCGCCCGCTCCCGCTGGCCCTCGGTCAACCGGTCGGCGCGGGCCAGCAGTTCGGCGTTGGTGCGCAGCGCCGTCAGCGGGGTGCGCAGCTCGTGCGAGGCGTCGGCGACGAGCCGGCGCTGGGCGGCCACGGACTGCTCCAGTTCGCCCAGCATGGTGTTGAAGCTGCCGGCCAGCCTGGTCAGTTCGTCCTCGCGGCGTCCGGGCGGCAGGTCGATCCGCAGCCCCGCGTCCCGGGTGTCGGCGATCCGTTCGGCGGTGCGGGTCAGCCGGGCGACCGGGGCGAGGGCGGTGCGGGCCACGGTGCGCCCGAGGACGGCGGCCAGCAGCAGGCCCGCCGCCGCGACGGCCGCCATCAGCGCGCCGGCCTGCCGCACCCCCTCCTGGACGCTGTCGGCGCGCAGCGCGACCTGGACGGCCTGCCGGGCGCCGGGCGGCGCCGCGATCATCGGGGTGGTGAGCATCCGGGCCGGGTGGCCGCCGATGGTGAGGTCGGTGAAGTAGCCGGCCCGCTGCCGGTTCGCGACCTGGCGGGTGGCCGGTGTGACGGGCAGCAGGTACTGCTCGTTCGGTGGTTTGCCGGGGTCGGCGGAGACGATCTGCGCGCAGGCCGGGGCGGCAAGGTAGTTGCACTCGCCGTAGACGACCTGCGGCCCCTGGTCGCGGTGCTGCTGCTGCACCAGGGTGGCCTGCTGGGTGAGGTGCTGGTCGAGCTGGTGGTTGAGCTCGTAGCGGACGATGCTGAACGCGGCCGCGCTGATCCCGAGCGCCACCACGGCGACCGCGGCCGTGCAGGCGAGGGCCAGCCGGGTGCGCAGCGGGCGCCGGCGCCGCCAGCGCGCGTGCGCCCTCAAGCCCGGTCCAGCCGGTAGCCGACCCCGTGCACCGTGTGCACCAGCCGGGGTTCGCCGCCGGCCTCCAGCTTGCGGCGCAGGTAACCGACGTAGACGGCGAGGGAGTTGGAGTCGGGGCCGAAGTCGGCGCCCCACACCCGCTCCATGATCACCTCGCGCGGGAGCACCTGGCCGGGGTGGCGCAGCAGCACCTCCAGCAGTGCGAACTCGGTGCGCGAGAACTCCACCGGCCGCCCGGCCCTGCTCCCGGTCCGGGTGGCCGGGTCGACCTCCAGGTCGGCGAAGCGGTAGCCGGGCTCCTCGGCGGCCGGGGCGCTGCGCCGCAGCAGGGCACGCAGTCGGGCGGTCAGCTCGTCCAGCGCGAACGGCTTGACCAGGTAGTCGTCGGCCCCCGCGTCGAGGCCGTCGACGCGGTCGCTCACCGAGTCGCGCGCGGTGAGTACCAGGATCGGGAGCCGGTCGCCCAGGGCCCGCAGTCGGCGGCAGACGGCCAGCCCGTCGAGGACGGGCATCATCAGGTCGAGGACCATCGCGTCGGGCTGCCAGCCGGACACCTCGTTCAGCGCCGCCAGCCCGTCGGCGGCGCCGCGCACCTGGTAGCCCTCGACGGCCAGCCCGTCCTCGACGGCGGCCCGTACCTCCGGATCGTCGTCGACGACCAGCACTCTCTGCCCGTTGCTCATGCGGACAACCCTCTCAGAACGACTCTGAGAACTCTCTTAGGCGGCCTCAGCAAGCTCGACGGCATGCGGACAGAACACGGCAACCATGCCAACCACGATCCGGCCCGCCCCCTGTCGGTGGTGATCGGCGCCGGCGGCACCGGCGGACACATCTACCCGGGCCTCGCACTGGCCGAGGCGCTGCGCAGAGCCGACCCGCGGGCCGTGATCTCCTTCGTCGGCACCGAACGCGGACTGGAGACCACCCTCATCCCGCAGGCCGGCTACCGGCTGCACACCGTCGACATGATCCCCTTCGACGCCTCCCTCGGCCCGCGCCGCTACCTGCTGCCCGCGGCGCTGCTGCGCTCCGGCCGGGACTGCCGGGAGATCCTGCGGGCCCAGGGCGCGCAGGTCGCGGTCGGCATGGGCGGCTACCCGAGCGCGCCGGTGATCGTCGGCGCCAAGATGGCCGGGCTGCCGAGCGTGGTGCACGAGTCGAACGCGGTGCCCGGGCGGGCCAACCGCTTCGCCGCCCGGCTCACCCCGCACATCGCGCTCGCCTTCGACCGCACCCGCGAGCACCTGCCCGCCGGCCGTTCGGCGCAGACCGTCGGGATGCCGCTGGTCGGCGCCGTCGCCCAGCTCGACCGGGCGGCGCTGCGCGCCGAGGCCCGTCGGCACTTCGCCGTCCCGGACGGCGTCCGGCTGCTGGTCTTCAACGGCGGCAGCCTCGGCGCCGCCCGGCTCACCGCGGCCGCCGTCGAACTGGCCGGACGCTGGCGCCACCGCACCGACCGGCGGCTGCTGATCAAGACCGGCCCGGCCGCGTTGGCACAGGTCCGGGCCGCACTGGACGGCAACCCGGTGGCGCACGCCGTCGCCTACCTGGACCGGATGGACTTCGCCTACGCGGCCGCAGACCTCATGGTGTGCCGCGCCGGCGCGGCCACCGTCGCCGAACTCTCCAGCCTCCGGATGCCCGCCGTGCTGGTGCCCTACCCGCACGCGCCGCACGACCACCAGACCCACAACGCACGCGTCCTCTCCGACGCCGGCGCCGGCCTGCTGCTGCCGGACGGCGAGTGCACCGGCGAACGGCTGGCCGCCCTGGTGGAACCCCTGCTCGCCGACCCGGCCCGGCTCGCCGCGATGGCGCAGGCCGCCGACCCGGGCGACCACGCGCGCGCCGCCGACCTGCTGGCCGCCAAGGTGCTCCGCGTCATCGGCCGGACCCCGGCACCCGCGCCGCCCGCCGTCCCGGCCCCCGTCCCCGGCCCGTACGACCGCTGACCGCTCGACCGCTTGACCACTGACCGCCGACCACCCGCCCCGAACCACCGGAGGACCACCATGAACCGCCCCGCCCACCCCAACACCCCCGCCGCACACCAGGACTGGACCGGCCGGACCGTCCTGGTCACCGGTGCCGAAGGCTTCATCGGCAGCACCCTCGTCGACCTGCTGGTCGCCCGCGGCGCCCGCGTCCGGGCCCTGGTCCACTACAAGCCGTACGCCGAGCGCGGATACCTCGCCCACTACCTGGCCGACCCCGACAGCCCCGTCGAGATGCTCGCCGGCGACGTCCGCGACGCCGGCCGGGTCCTGGACGCCGTCGCCGGCTGCGACACCGTCTTCCACCTCGCCGCGCTCATCGGCATCCCCTACAGCTACCAGGCCCCCGAGGCCTACGTGCAGACCAACGTCGTGGGCACCCAGAACATCGCCGCCGCCTGCCTGCGGCACGGCGCCCGCCTGGTGCACACCTCCACCAGCGAGGTGTACGGGACCGCGATCACCGCACCCATCGACGAGCACCACCCGCTCCAGCCGCAGTCCCCGTACTCCGCCTCGAAGATCGGCGCGGACATGATGGCACTCTCCTACTGGCACGCCTTCGAACTGCCGGTCGCCGTCGTCCGCCCGTTCAACACCTACGGCCCGCGCCAGTCCGCCCGCGCCGTCATCCCCACCATCCTGGCCCAACTCCACTCCGGCGCACGGGAGATCAGGCTCGGCTCGACCACCCCCACCCGGGACTTCACCTACGCCACCGACACTGCGGAAGGCTTCCTGGCCGTCGCCCGCGCCGACCGCACGCTCGGCGAGACCGTCAACCTCGGCACCGGCAGCGAGGTGTCCATCGGCGACCTGGCCAAGGCCCTGATCGTCGCCTCCGGCCGGGATGCGGACATCGTCGTCGACCCGACCCGGCTGCGCCCCGGCGGCAGCGAGGTCGAACGGCTGCTCTCCGACAACCGCAAGGCACGCGACCTGGCCGGCTGGCAGCCCCAGGTCGGCCTGGACGAGGGCCTGCGCCACACCTCCGACTGGGTCGCCGAACACCTGCACCTGCTCGCCCCGGACCGCTACCAGGTCTGACGCCGCCCCTGCGGCCAACTGTCCCATCGGGCATGGGCCTTGGTGCCGGAGCCGGCCACCGGCTCCGGCACACACCCGCCCTCGAAGCCCCCGCACCCGGTGACCACCGGCGCAAACGGCTGGCCCGACGCAGGGGTGACTGCCAGACTCGCTCCGTGCGAGCGATCATCGAGGAGATGGCCAACCGCCTGGCCGAGGTGCCGGGCGTCGTCGGAGTCATGCTCGGCGGCAGCCGGGCCCGCGGAGAGCACCGGCCGGATTCGGACTGGGACCTCGGCGTCTACTACCGTGGCGGGCTCGATCTCGCCGCGTTGCGCGCGCTGGCCGGCCCCGAGGTGGAGGTGGCCGGCCCGGGCGGCTGGGGGCCGTGGGTGAACGGCGGCGCGTGGCTGCAGGCCGACGGCGGGGCGGTGGACTGGATCCTGCGGGACATGGACCGGGTCGAGCAGGTGTGGACGGACTGCCGCGAAGGCCGGTACGAAGTCGGCGTGCAGGCCGGGCATCCCCTCGGCTTCTGGTCGCCCTGCTACGCGGGCGAGGTGGCGCTCGGCCAGGTCCTGGCCGACCCCGCCCGCGAACTGACGGACCTTCAGCAGAAGGCCGCGACCTACCCCGAGCCCTTGCGAGAGGCCTTGACGGCGGGAGCCTGGGAGGCGGAATTCCTGGTCACCGCCGCAGCAAAAGGCGCGGCACGGGCGGACACGTTGTACGTCTCGCTCTGCCTGTCCCGGGCCGTCGGCGTACTGGTGCAAGCGATGTTCGCCGAGGACCGGCGCTGGTGCCTCAACGAGAAGGGCGCGCTGGCCGTCGCCGAGACACTTCCGGCCGCGCCAACCGGCTTCGGCCCGCGAGTCCGCGGCCTGTTGGGGGCGCCCGGAGAGAGCGCCGAACTGCTGGCGGCCACAGTGGCCGAGGCACGGGCGCTGGTCGAGGAGACCCTCGCCGCGCTTCGGAGCCGCACCGAGTAGCAGCACACACCTTGAGCCGGGCGCCTTGCCGCTGGCGGCTCGTCGGCTCACCGGTGTTCGACATCGCTGGGGCAGTGCCAAACAGTGCGGAGAACTCACGTCTGCGGGCGCGGCTGCTGCCGTCCCGCCGAGTCGGGAGCGAAGAGCGGAGCCCCCGTGTCCTCCGCTTGCGCTAGTCTCCGGCAAATGTCGAGGATTGATCGATCTTTCGTTCGGAGCAGGCGGGGCACCTCCGCCCTCCGGATCCGGACGGTTGTAGGCATCGTCCTCGGTGTCGCCGCGTTGACCGGCTGCGACCCGAGTGGTGCCTCCACGACCCCCGCGAAGGGGCCGTCCCAAGCAAGTAGCGCGACCGATACGGCGCCGACTGCCGCAACTCCCGCCACACCTGCCGCTGCACCAGGCCCGACAGCCACATCACTGTCCTTCAGTTACCACGCGCTGGGCAAACATGAGTACATCGATCAGACGCTGTCCATCGACAACGACGGGCAGGCCAGCGCGGCGCCCACTCTGACGATCACGGCAGTGGACGGCAGCGGTAACGATCTGCCCGACGTGCAGGTCACCACGGCGTACGGGAGTGACCGAGGCAGTCTCGTCATCCAGCCCGGCGGTGGCTACGACGTCCTGGCCTTCCACGGGGCTGACGCCCAACGGGTCGCCAATGTCAGAGTGACCGTCAAAGAACTCGCCGCGGCGGACCTTCCGGCGGACGCGTCCGCGGTCGAGGCCGAGCCGGCGGATTCCGCAGGCCAGCAGCTGACCAAGTTCGACGCATTCGACCAGGTCATCGTGAAGAACCCGAACAACGCGGCCGTATCGGTCCGGATCGTCTACCTGGTCTACAACCAGACACCGGCCGGAACGCCCCAGCAGGCGATTGAAGTGGTCCCGATCGGCGGGCTGATCACCGTTCCTCCCGCAGGCACCGTTTCCGTGGCTGTGTCTGGAGACGCAAGGACGGCCGTTCAGAAATACTCGGGTGGACCGGCCGTGAGCGTCAAGGCCTACTTCTCCCGTTAGCCGATCGCGCGGGGCCATCGGACCCCGGCCCCGCGCCATCGGGCGAGCAGCGAATCGCCGGACGGCGGGAATCAGCTGGTTCGGTCCTTCGGGTTCACCGTGCAGAAGTACACGCGGTTGGTCTGCCTGTCGAAGTAGAAGCTCCCTGTGTACTGGGTCCGCGTGACCGACTTGTCGAAGGCCTCACTGTGGAGCCACGCCATCGTGTCCCCGACCTCGGCGGCTATCTCCTGCGGGACACCGCATCCGATGCCGCCCTCCCGCCACGTCCCGCTGCCCGTGATCGCCGTCAGCGTCGCCGGATCGAGCTGCGCCACCCCGTCCAGGCTCACGTCGGTCGGACCGGGGACCTCCGGCACGGAGTTCTTCGTCAGCACCCGGCCGACCCACTTCGTCGCGGACAGCTCACCCAGCTGCGGGAAGTGGCGCTTCAACGGTTCCACATCCGTCCGCACCTCCGCCGGGGTCGTCACGACGGCGGTCGGGCGGCGGTCCTCACCGTGCCCGGCGGCACTGCTCTCCGGTGCGGACGCACAGCCCGAGGCGAGCAGCGCCGCGGCGGGAATCAACAGCAGAGTCCGAGCGCCGCCCGCTCGCTGCTTCACCTTCACCGGCGCACGTTTCACGGGTTCGTCATCCCTGACCTTCTCGGTTGAACGTCTCTGCACACGACTTTCGCCACGTCAGATTCGCGACCGATCAAGGCACCTCCGCCGCACCGGACTTCGCGGCAGAGCCCGAGTGCCCGGAACCTGGCGCCGAGGCGTGGCCGATCGTCATCAGAGCGGGTCGATGCGGGCCTTGAGCAGGCAGAACTCATTGCCTTCGGGGTCGGTCAGGACATGCCACTGCTCCTGCCCGGTCTGGCCGATGTCGGCCGGGCGGGCGCCGAGCGCCAGAAGGCGTTCGAGCTCGGCGTCCTGATCGCGGTCGGTGGCGTTCACGTCGATGTGCAGCCGGGACTTGCCCGGCTCCGGTTCGTCCCGGCGGCTGAGGAAGATCGTCGGCTGCGCACCGCCGAACCCTTCGCGCGGCCCGATCTCCATCGAGCCGTCGTCCTCGCGACCGAGTACGACGAAGTCCAGGACCTCGCACCAGAACCGCGCCAGCACCTCGGGGTCGCGGCAACCGAGCACCAGCTCACCGATACGACACGCCATGACGAATACCTGCTCTCAGCCGGGGAACCGCCGGGGAGACCACACGCGAACGGCGCGGGCTCCCGGCAGCGAAACAACCCCGCGACCGTACCGGACGAGGCGAGCACGGTCGACACGATTTCCGGGCCGCTGCGGGCCCGACGCGGGGCCGGCGGCATCGGGCCCGAAGCCGGTGCGGGCTCAGGACAGCATGTTGATCCGGTACTGCATGATCCGGTAGTTCGTCGGGTCGTACCACTGGCTGACGACGATGTGGAAGTTGCCGAACGTCGAGCCGGGGATGACGAAACCGCCGTACGGGCTGGCGACCAGGTTGGCGACCTCCTGGCCCGGGGCGCAGGGGAGGATCATGGCCTGCTCCAGCGTCGTGGTCAGGTCCGAGGTCGGGAGGGCGAAGACCATTGCCCTGATCGACAGTTGGTCCATGTTCAGCCACGTGAGGACGTACTTGCCGTCCATGGCGCGGAAGCACATCTCGCCCCACTTGCGGGTGCCGAAGACGGTCGTCGGGGCGGGCGCGTTCCACCGCCAGCCGCCGTCGGCGTAGCCCCACGGCTCGTAGGCGTCCGGATTGCCGAGGCTCTCCTTCCGTACCCGGTGCAGCAGCATTCCCGATTCCACGTCGCGGTTGAAGACCGTGGACAGGACGTAGCAGTAGCCGTCGTCGGCCACAGCGTACGTCTTCTGCTGGAACTGGCCGCCGTACAGGTCGCCCGGCCACTGGCACAGGTACTGCCAGGTCTCACCGTTGTCGGTGGAGCGCCAGAAGTCGGTGTGGTGGGTGTCGTAGATGACGCCGCGCATGAGGTGCATGTACATCACGCCGTCGACGACGAACACGTCGGACGGGATCGCCGTCGTGGCCTTGTCGCCGACCGGGTTGTGCGGCTCGTCGACCAGGCTGTTGGCGTGGCTGCCGCCGACGCTGCCGTCGATGCGCAGGTTGTTCAGGTCGGCGCTGCTGGAGCGCAGGCCGACCGGGGCACGCCAGTCGGCGGCGCCCACCTGGGCGCCGTCGAAGGTGTCGCCGCAGACGAAGAGCATGGTGCCGTCCGGACACAGCACCGGGATGCCGAGGTCGGTCCACGGCGAGGCGAACGGCCCGGTCTCGACCGGGCCGCTGAGGTTCTTCACCTTGGTCGCGACCGTCGGGCTCGGAGGGTCGTTCGGACCGCCGGCGATCGCCGCGGGGGCACCCGAGCCGATGGCCCCCGCCCCCACGGCGACGCCGATGCCGATCTTGAGGACCCTGCGGCGGGAGGGCCCGCCGGTCGTCGCGTCGTTCCCGCCCGATGAGCCCGATGAGAGTGTCATTTCTGCCGATGGCCTTTCCGAGTCGACGAATTCCCGTGGCACCGAACGGATCGCGCACCTCGGCGGCGACGGGTCGCCACCGAGGCTACGGCGCCCCGTCGCCCTGCCGTCGATCGGTGGGCAAACCTTCACCCAAATTGGCTATGCCACACGGAAGTTCCGCATCCGGACGTGGACCGGCCGAGGTGAGATAGGGCCGAATGTCCGCAGCCGGGCGGCCCACCGACCACCGGCCGCCCCGTGACCCGAGCCCGGACGAACACGGCGAGCAGCAGGGGCTCTCCCGGGCGCAGGTTTCGATCGATCGGCGCGTGCATGCCGTCTCACGCCCCCTGATCGAGACGCGAGCATCACATATCGTATGCATATCGCTACCGTTGGAATATGACGCACTCTTGAGTCCGCAGTCTCCTCATTCGTGGGGTCGTGGCCTTCGTGCTCCTGGCTGCGCCCCTTGGGGCGCGGGCCGCAGCCGCACCCAGTACGGGCGAGGACGCGCGGCCCGTCATCAGAAACCTTGCCCGCGGTGACCGTGACCTGCTGCAGCAGGCGGTGGACGCCCAACTCGCCGCGAGCAAGAACGGTAAGCAGACCGCCGCCAACGAGATCACCTACCCGGACGGGGCGGTGGTGGTC
>NZ_JBHWIR010000161.1:0-17509 GCF_042731835.1 Kitasatospora sp. NPDC059817
CGGACCCCCGACCCCACCGGGCGAGGCGGGGGGGGGGGGGCACCCCCCCCGCCCCGGCAGCCTTCCGACCTCCGCACCACCGAGGGAGCGCACCGCACATGGCCGACCCCCGCCCGCGCCGGCCGGCGCGCCCCCGCGAGGAGGTCTTCGCCACCGCCCGGGCCGCGATCGCCGAACACGGGCTCGCCAAACTCACCATGGCCGGGCTCGGCAAACAGCTCCAGATGAGCGCCGGACACCTGCTCTACTACTTCGGCAGCAAGGACCAGCTGCTGCTGGAAACCCTCCGCTGGAGCGAGGACCAGCTCGGCACCCGGCGCCGTGACGCCCTCGCCGACCGCTCGCGCGACCCCTGGCAGCGGCTCGACGCCTACCTGCGCCTCTACCTGCCCGACGGGGCGGGCGATCCGCGCTGGATCCTGTGGGTCGAGGTGTGGGGGCGCTCCCCCGCCAGCGCCGAGATCCGCCAGGGGCAGCAGGAGATCGAAGCGCCCTGGCAGGCCGACCTGGTCGCCCTCATCGAGGAGGGCACCGCCACCGGCCACTTCACCCCCGGGCCCACCGCCGACCGGGCCACCCAGATCCGCGCCCTCCTCGACGGCCTGGCCGTCCCCATCGCCATCGGCCTCCCCGCCGCCCACCGCCCCGCCGCCCTCACCCAGGCCGCCGCCGTCACCGCGATCCTCCTGCGCACCCGACCCCCGGGGGCTGCGGCGGGGTGGACAGGCCCTACGACTTGTTCAGGTACGTGAGGACGGCGCGGACGCGGCGGTTGGTGTCGTCGTCGTCGGTGATGCCGAGCTTGCCGAACATCGCGGTGGTGTACTTGCCGATGGCGCTCTCGCTCAGGAAGAGCCGGCGGCCGATGGCCTGGTTGGAGAGCCCCTCGGCCATCAGCCCCAGCACGGCGTACTCGCGTTCGGTGAGCCGTTCGAGCCCCCGGTTCGGTGGCGTGTTGGACAGCAGTCTCGCGATGACGGCCGGGTCCATGGCCGTCCCTCCGTCCGCGACGCGCTCCAGGGCACCGATGAACTGGTCGGCGTCGAACACGCTCTCCTTGAGGAGGTAGCCGACGCCGCCGGAGCCGTCCGCCAGGAGCTCCCGGGCGTACAGCTGCTCGACGTGCTGGGAGAGGATGAGGACCGGCAGCCCGGGCATCTCGCCGCGGGCGGCGAGGGCCGCCCGCAGCCCCTCGTCCGACTGGGTCGGCGGCATGCGGACGTCGATGACGGACACGTCCGGGCGCCACCTGCGCAACGCGTCGAGCGTCTCGGGCCCGGTGGCGGCCGTGGCCACCACCTGGTGCCCGCAGGCCTCGATCAGGCGGACCATCCCGTCGCGCAGGAGGTAGAGGTCTTCGGCTACAACGATTCGCATGGCACCGTCATCCTGACACGGGTCGGACCGCCCGACGGACTGGTGACCTCCAGGGTGCCGTCGAAGGCCGCGAGCCGGCGGCGCAGGCCCGCCAGCCCGCCGCCGGCCCGGACGTCGGCCCCGCCCCGGCCGTCGTCCTCGACCTCGGCGACGACCGCGGCGGCGACACCGGTGCCGTCCCGCGTGAGGGAGATCCGCACCCCGGACGCCCCGGCGTGCCGGACGGCGTTGGTCAGCAGCTCGGCGACGCCGAAGTAGACGGCGGACTCGATCGGCGGGTCCAGGCGCAACAGGGCGTCGGCGCTGACGGCCACCTCCAGCGGGACGTCCAGGGCGAGCGCGCGGACGGCGTCGACGAGCCCCCGCTCGCTCAGCACCGGCGGGCTGATCCCCCGGATCAGGTCGCGGAGTTCGGCCAGCGAGGCGGTGGCACCGGCCTGCGCGTCCCGCATCAGCGCCCTGGCCTGGTCGGGGTCACGCTCCATCAGCTTCCCGGCGGTCGCCAGGGAGAGCCCGAGCGCGACCAGGCGGGCCTGCGCCCCGTCGTGCAGATCCCGTTCGATCCGGCGGATCTCGGCGGCCTGCGCGACCGTCACGTCCGCGCGCTGGGCGGTCAGTTCCTCGACCCGCTCCGCCAGCGCCATCGCCGGCGACGGGCGCAGGAAGCGGACCGCCACCGGCACGACGGGCCGCCAGGCGTACGGGGCGGAGGCCACGGCCACGACCGCGCCGAGCGCCCCGGCCAGGCCCGCGGCGGATTCCGGCCCGCCGAACCCGAGGACCGCGCAGGCCGCCACGACCACCCCGGCCGGCGGGAGGCACGCGAGCAGACCGGCGGTGAACGGCGCGATCCCCGCGAACCGCAGGTCGCGCCAGTTCGCCGGGTCCCGCCAGCGGACCCGCCAGCGCTGGTCCATCAGCGCGTCCCGGCGGGTGCGCTCGTAGGAGAAGCCGTTCCACCAGAACCCGGTGGACATCCGCGTCACCGGCCCGGCCTGCCGGTATCCGGCGGGGATCACCGTGGCGGTCCACCGCGCGACGAGGAAGCGGACGATCCGGCAGACGGGGCGGGGCAGGGCGAGCGTGCCCACGCCCACCAGCACGAACGGCGCCGTCCACGACCACGGGTTGCCCGCCCCCCACCAGACCCCCAGCGCCACCGCCGCGGCCCACACGGCCGGCAGCAGCAGGCAGACGGCCGCCACGACACACGCCCGCACGAACCCCACCCCGGCGCGCGCCACCCACGAACCCAGCCGTCCCACGTCTCTCCCCTTCCGTACGGTGCTCCCACTGTGCACCGCGCCGAGCCCGCCACCGCCCCGATCGGCCGGGGAGTGGGGCTGGCCCCACCCACGTGTGGGCCCAGACCGATACCGCCCCGGCCGGGCGGTTCGTAGCGTCGGTGGACATGGACACCAACACGCACCGCACGGACACGCACCGCACGGACACGCACCACACGAAGATGCACCGCACGAACGCCCACCGCACGGACATGCCCGGCAGCGACATGCCCGGCACGCCCGAGGCGGCGCTGCTCCACGACCCCCGTACCCGGCGGGCCTTCGGCACGGTGACGGCCTGTATCAAGGTCTACGGCGCGCTCGGCGCCGTCGCGTTCCTGGCGGTCGTCGCGGTGGCGGGCAGCGGCCACCCGGTGAACACGTTCATGTGGGTCCGGGCGGTGCTGCTGCCGGTGGTCGCCGTGCTGCTCCACCGGCTGGCGGTCGCCGCCTCCCGAGGGTCCCGCCGGGCCTTCGAACGACTGGGCGCCCTCACCGTCATCATGCCGATCGCCATCATCGGCGTCGACCTGATCCCGGGCGTCTGCCCGCCCTGGTACGCCGCGGTGCAGACCGTCTGCATGCTGCCCGTCCTCCGGGCCGCGGTCACCGTCCGCGGCTCCGCGCTGCGCGCCGCCTTTCCCAAGGCGCGCTGACCGGGCGTCGGGCGCCTGGTGCGCGGTCGGCGTCCGGTCGGCGTTCGGTCGTCAATCGGTCGTCAGTCGGTCCAGACGGCGGCCGCCGTACGGTCGTCGGCGTAGCCCTTGGCACGGACCTGGACCTGGCGGAGGAAGTCGACGGTGCCGGGCGGATGCGGGTGGGCCCAGTGGGTGGACAGGAAGTGGGCGACGGCCGGCTCGTCGGCGATCGGGCGGGCCAGGCCGGGGGTGCAGAGCAGCAGCACGTCGCCCGGGGTGGCGGGGACCAGCCGGAAGCGGAACGGCCTCGGCTCCTCCGGCGGCTGCTGGCCGTCCGGGTGGTGCAGCAGGCGGGCCGCGTAGGCGTCGATCCAGTGGCCGGAGCGCAGCAGGTAGAGCCCGCCCGGGCCGACCCCGAAGGCCGCCCGGTGGCCGGCCGCCGGGTCGAGCGACAACAGCAGGCAGTGCAGCGAGGCCGGGGACGGCGTGCCGTCCCCCTCGTTTCCGGGCACGAGCGCGCGCAGCGGGGCGACGGCGCCGGTGGCGAGCCGCTGGAGGCCGTAACGCAGCCGGTCCCGGGCGCCGTCGCGCAGGTCTGCGGCCAGGCCCTCGCGACTGCGGCCGACCGCGGCGGCCAGATGACGGCAGGCCTCACGGGTGCTGGTGGCGACGGCCTCCGGGGGGAGCGCCTCGTCCGCGGCGGTGCCGGTCCGGTCGATGCCGGCGAGCACGGCGAGCAGCAGCCCGTCCGGGCCGTCCCCGAACCTGGTGACCAGCAGCGCGTCGCGCCGCGACTCGCCCCGGAAGCGGGCGGAGTCGCCGCGGACGGAGACGGCGCGCAGGACGGACGGCCCGTACTGGGCGCCCTCCAGGACGGTGTCCGGCACGAGCGCCCCGAGGACGCCCGGATCCGCCTCCGGGACGGCGGTCGGCTCCGGCCCGTAGGTCGGCGGGCGCTCGCCGATGTGCGGCACGGTGGGGGCGCCGTCGGCGAGTGGCGAGCGGACGGCCGGGCGCGGGTCGGGGACGGTGGCGGTGGCGAGGGTGTCGGGTTCCGGGGCGGGTTCGGGTTCCTCGGCGGCGGCCTCGGGTTCGGGCTCGGGCTCGGGTTCCTCGGCGGCGGCCTCGGGCTCGGGTTCCGGCTCGGGTTGCGGCGCGGGCTCGGGGGTGGGCTTGTCCAGGGAGACCGGTGTGGCGGCGGTGTTGGCTTCGGTTTCCTGGACGTCAGGGGCGAACACCCGCTCCTCGTCCGTCCGCTGGGGTCCGATGACGCCGATCGCGGTGTCGAACCAGTCGTCGATGCTGTCCCGTTCCAGCACCTCGTCCGCTGCCGGCACCGCCGCCGGCTCCGGCTCCGGCTCCGCGTCCAGGACCGGCTCCGGTTCGGCCGTGCGCTGCTGGCCGATGAGGCCGACCGCCGTATCGAACCAGTCGTCGACGCTGCCGTCGCCGGGGTCCGCGTGCGGGGTGTCGGGGAGGGTGCCCGCCGGGCCGTCGTAGACCGTTTCCCACCAACCGTCGTCCGGCCGGTGCGGCTGTGCGGGGGCACCCTGCTTGCTCATCTGGCGGCTCCTGGTCGGTCCGTGGTCGCGCCGCCCCCGGCGGGGCCGGACTCGACGTCATTGTCTCCAAGTGCAACGACGCTGTCCGGGTTTCGGCGACAACCGGTCAGCGCCGGGCCGTTCCCGGCCACCGCGTCAACCTCGGGTTTCACCGGGGAGTCCGGCGCCGCGTCCGCCCCTGCGTCCACCCCCGGGTTCACCCCTGCGTTCGGTCCCGTTCCGTCCGTGCTTGCCGGATGTGCCCGGAGCAGGGCGTTTCCGGGGTGTTCGGGTCCGGGAGCGGCCGAAAATGGGGGTGGAGGAGGGGCATCGCTTCACTCGTTCGGCTGATTAAATGTGCGCATGACCGCGTCGGCCCCCAGCTCACCTCGACCGGGGAGGGCCGCTCCGGCGGGCCGCCCGGTGGGTGTGCTGTGGGTTCTGCTGCTGGTCGCGCTGCTCACGACGCTGCCGTGCGCCGGTCAGTCGAAGGCGGTCGGCGCGCACGCCGCTCCGATGCCGACCACCGTCACCGCCGCCGTCACCGCCGTCACGACGGTCTCCAGTCACGCCCCGCACACCGGCCCCGCCGCCAAGGCCTCCGACCAGCGCCAGCGCGCCGGCGAGCAGCGGCACTGGACGTGGTGCACCGCCGACGGCGGGCAGCCCCGCCGTGACAACGGCTGCTCCAGCCACCCGTACTGCGCGCAGGACGCCCAACTGCCGAACCCGCCGCCGCATCCGCAGCCGGCCGCGTCACCGCTCGCGCCGGCAGCCGAGGCGCTGCCCAGGGTGGTGCCCGCCGGGCTGCTGGACGGTCCGCATCCGGCACCCGATCTACACGAGCTGCAAGTACACCGGTCCTGAGCGGAACCCACCGCCCGGCATCCGCCGGCGGATCCGCCCCTCCCCTTCTTTCAGCTGACCGCCGCGCCACCAGCAGTGCGCGGCGGGGACAAGGACAACCACCATGGGTTCCGCCTCGAAGCAGTCCGGCAAGCAGTCCGGCAAGCCCGGCCCGACCGACCGCCGCGCCCGGATAGCCGAGCTGCGCGCCGGCGAGCAGCGCCGCGACCGCCGCAACAAGGTCATCGCCTCGGTCGCGGCCGGTGTGCTGGTGATCGGCGCGATCGCCACCGGCACCTGGATCGTCATGGACGCCAACCAGAGCAAGAAGAAGGAGCAGGCCGCCGCCAACGCGGACATCCCGGGCGTGCAGACCTTCGGCGAGCTGAGCCGCACCCACGTCAAGGACAAGGTCAGCTACCCGATGACCCCGCCGGTCGGCGGCGACCACAACGCGATCTGGCTGGACTGCATGGGCCACGTCTACGACCAGCCGGTCGAGAACGAGCGCGCCGTCCACTCGCTGGAGCACGGCGCGGTCTGGGTGACGTACAACGGCAAGGCGACGCCGGACGACATCAAGACCCTGTCCGACAAGGTCAAGACCACCCCGTACTCGCTGATGAGCCCGTACCCGGACGAGAAGGGCGCCATCACCCTGAACGCCTGGAGCACCCAGCTGATCGTGGACAGCGCGAGCGACCCCCGGGTGAACCAGTTCTTCACCAAGTACGTCCAGGGCAAGCAGACCCAGGAGCCGGGCGCCTCCTGCACCATGGGGCAGATGTGACCGCCGACGCGGCGCTGCCCGAGGACGGCTCCGAGCACGCCGCCGAGGAGTTCGCGGACGAGGCCGGGGCGCCGCGCCCGGCCCGTCGGCGGCTGTGGTGGCCGGCCGCGCTGGCCGCCGCCCTCGCGCTGGCCCTCGGGGTGCCCGCCCTGGTGGCGAGCGGGACGTCGGCGTCCGGGTCGGCCTCGGTGGCCGTCCCGGCGGACGACTCGCCCGAGGCCGGGTTCGCCCGCGACATGGCGACCCACCACCAGCAGGCGGTGGACCTGTCGTTCATCGTCCGGGACCGCACCGGCGACGACCCGACCCGCACCCTCGCCTTCGACATCATCAACACCCAGGCCAACCAGCGCGGGATGATGATGGGCTGGATCGACCAGTGGGGGCTGCCGCAGCACTCTGCGGCCAAGCCGATGGCGTGGATGAGGATGGGCCACGACTACCAGGCCCACGACGGTTCGCTGATGCCCGGCATGGCCACCAACACCCAGCTGGCGAAGCTGCGTTCGCTCAGCGGGCGGGACGCCGAGGTGTACTACCTGCAGCTGATGATCCAGCACCACAAGGGCGGCGTCGAAATGGCCCAGGGCTATGTGGACCTGGCGAAGAACGACGCCGAGAAGCGGCTCGCCCAGTCGATGGTGGTCGCGCAGACCTCGGAGGTGCAGCTGATGACCGACATGCTCACGGAGCGCGGCGCCGCCCCCGGCGTGCCCGAGTCCTGACCCACCCCACTGCGCGTGTCCTCGGACGGCCGGGGCGCGGTCGACGGTCCCGTACCGTGCGTACCGTGCCCCGGCCGTCCCGCGTCCGCGACAAGCCCCTGGAGTTCCCGATGCCCCCCGCCGCACCCTGGCTGATCGCCGGACTGGGCAACCCCGGCCCGTGGTTCCGGCTGACCCGGCACAACGCCGGCTTCCTGACCGTGGAACGGCTGGCCGAACGGTACGGCGCGCGGTTCCGGCGGCGCGGGATCGGCGCCCTGGTGGCGGAGATCGAGGTCGACGGCCACCGGGTGGTGCTGGCCAAGCCGCAGTGGTTCATCAACCTGTCCGGCCGACCGGTGTCCGGCCTGCTGCGGCGTTACGGCGTCCCGGTCGAGCACCTGGTGGTCGTGCAGGACGACCTGGACTTCGCATTCGGCACCGGGCGCCTCAAGCGCGGCGGCGGCCCCGGCGGCCACAACGGCGTGCGCTCGGTGGGCGAGGTGCTCGGCACCCCCGACTTCGTGCGGCTGCGCTTCGGCATCGGGCGCCCACCGAAGGGGCAGAGCGCCGGCGACTTCGTACTGAAGAAGTTCTCGGAGCACGAACAGGCCGCCCTGCCAGCGGTGTTGGACCGGTGCGCGGACGCGCTGGACACGCTGGTGCGGCGCGGCCTCAACCGGGCCCAGGACGCACTGAACGTCCGCTCGGAGGCTTAGGGGCTCTCAGGCTCAGGGGTCGGAGGCTCAGGGGTCGGAGGCTCAGAGGAAGAGGTCCCGGCTCAGGCCTGGCGGACCGGCCGGGTCAGGGCCACGGCTGCCACCGCGACCGCCGCGAGGGCGAGCAGCACCGTCCGGCCGCCGGCCGCCGGGCCCGCCAGATGGACCCCGAGGACGGGCAGCGCGGTGCCGAGCGCGGTCCCGAGGCTGCGGGCCATGTTCACCATGCCGCCGCCGACCGCCGAGCACTGCGCCGGGATCGCCCGCATCACCAGCGCGTTGTTGGCGGGCAGCAGCAGTCCCAGCCCGTAGCCGGCGAGCAGCAGCGGCACCGCCACGGCCGCCCCGGAGACCGGCAGCAGCGCGAACAGCAGCAGCCCCGCGCCCGCGAGCACCGCGCCCGCGCGGCAGCGGGCGACGTCCGACCAGCCACGCGGCAGCAGCGCGCCGCCGACGGTCGCGGCGAGCGCGAACGCGGCGGGCAGCAGGGTGATCACCAGGCCGGCCCGGGCCACCGGCACGCCCGCGCCGGTCAGCAGCACCGGGCCGAGCACGAGCGGGCAGAACAGCAGCAGGTAGCCGATCAGCGAAACCACCAGCCCGGACCGCACCCCGGGGGTGTTGACCAGGCCGGGCGCCAGGATCGGCCGGGCGGCCCGCCGTTCCTGACGGACCAGCGCGAGCGCGAGGACGGCGGCGGCGAGCAGCAGTGCGGCGGCGGCCCAGCCGGGCAGCGGCAGTCCGGAGGCGGTGGACAGGGCGAGCAGCAGCGCGGTGGTGGAGCCGGTGAGCAGCAGCAGGCCTGCCAGGTCGAAGCGGCCGCCGGATGCGGTGGCGGGCGGGCTCGCCACGCCCGGCGCGAGCGGGCCGTCCTCGGTGCGGGGAGCGGGCAGGCGCGCGGTGGCTCCTGCGGGCGGGCCCCCCGTACCGGCGGCGAGCTGCTGCCCGGTACCGACGGCGGGCGGGGGCCCGGTGCGGGTGCGGGGCAGCAGGAACCAGCCGGCCAGGATGCCCAGCACCCCGATCGGCACGTTGATCCAGAACACCCACCGCCAGGAGGCGTGCTCCACCAGCAGCCCGCCGAGGCTGGGGCCCAGCGCCAGACCGAGCCCCTGTGCCGCCGCCTGGATGCCGAGCGCGCGCCGCATCGCGTGCTCCGGGACGCCGCGCGCCACCAGGGCGACGCTGTTGGCCTGCATCATCGCGCCGCCGACGGCCTGGACGGCCCGGCAGGCGACCAGCACGCCGAGGCTGCCGGCGTATCCGGCGCCGAGCGAGGCCAGGGCGAAGACGGCGAAGCCGCCGAGGTACATGGTCTTTCGGCCGATGAGGTCGGAGAGCCAGCCGACCGGGGCGAGCAGGGCGACCAGTACCAGGAGGTAGGCGAGGGCGACCCATTCGACGGCCGCGAAGCCGGCGTCGAAGTGCCGGCCGAGGGCCGGGAAGACGAGGGCGGTGACGCTGGCGGTGAGCTGGCCGAGGAAGGCCCCGAGGCAGACGGTGCCGACGGCCAGCCAGTGGGCGTGACGCCAGCCGGCTATGCCGCGGGGCCGGGGCCGCTCGGTGAGCAGCCGCGCGGCAAGAGCGGTGGCGTTCATGCCACAAATATATCGGATGCAGATATGTTCTTTCTACGAGTTGCTCGCCTTCCGACGGGATCCCGGGGAGTTCCACGGAGCTCCCAGGGGATCCGCAGAGTTCCACCGAGCTCCGCAGAGCTCCGGGAGGCCCCCGCTCGACGGTGGACAACCCGCCGGACCGGCCCGTACCAGGCGATACGCTGTCCGCCATGCCGTCGTCACCACACGTCCCCGACCCCGCCACCGAAACCCCCGAAACGGCGGTCGACCACGCCCGGCGGCTCACCGACACCGTCACCCGCCTGCGCCGCGCCCTGCGCAGCAGCATCCGCACCGACTACCCGTGGGAGTCCCTGCCCATGGCGCAGGTCGAACTCCTCCAGACCCTCGCCGCCGCACCCCTGCGGGTCGGCGAACTCGCCGCCCGGCAGCGGCTCGCCCCCAACACCGTCAGCGGACTGATCGGCAAGCTCCTCGACGCCGGATTCGTCGACCGCCAGGCCGACCCCGGCGACCGCCGCACCGCCCGCATCGCCCTCACCCCGGCCGGCCGGCGCCAGCTCGACGACTGGCAGCGCGCCCACGAGCGCCGCATCGCCACCGCCCTCGACACCCTCGACCCCACCGACCGCGACGCCGTCGTCCACGCCCTGCCCGCCCTCGAACAGCTCGCCCGCGCCCTCGCCGAGGCCGGCCAGGGCCCCGACCAGGCCTGAACCCCGGCCGGGCCTGGCCCCTGACCGGGCCCAACCCGGGGCCGAACCCCGGTCAGCGCCCCCGGACGCCTGCAAAACCGCTGGTCACCGACCCGTACCGACCGCTACCGTCCCCGGCATGAGCACAGCACAGGTACTGATCGAGCCCTGGACGGACGCCGACCTCGCACTGCTGCGCCGGGTCAACACCCCGGAGATGAAGAAGCACGTCGGCGGCCCGGAGACCGAGGAGCAACTCCTCGTCCGGCACCGGCGCTACCTCGACTTCGTCCCGTCCGGCCTGGGCTGCATGTACCGGATCGTGCTGCTCCCCGAGGGCGAGGCCGTCGGAACCGTCGGCTACGGCACCCGCACCTGGGAGGGCGAGACCGTCCACGAGATGGGGTGGAACGTTCTGCCCGGCCACCAGGGGCGGGGCATCGCCGTCGCCGCCACCCGCGCCGCCGTCGCGGCCGCCCGCCGCGAGGCCGTCCACCGCCACCTGCACGCCTTCCCCTCGGTGGACAACCCGGCCTCCAACGCGGTCTGCGCGAAGGCCGGGTTCAGCCTCGTCGGCGAGACGGACTTCGAGTTCCCGCCCGGGCGGTTCATGCGCAGCCACAACTGGCGGGTGGACCTGCGGGCGGCGGCGGGCTGAGCCGCGCCGCCGCCCGGGCGGACGCGTCAGAACAGCGTGCCGCTCTCCAGCTCCAGCAGCCGGCGCTTGCAGTCCACGCCCGCCGCGAAGCCGGTCAGCGAACCGTTGGCGCCCATGACGCGGTGGCAGGGGCGGACGATGAGCAGCGGATTGGCGCCCACCGCGCCGCCGACCGCCCGCACCGCACGCGGCGACTCCCCCGCCAGATCGGCGAGTTGGCCGTAGGTGACGGTCTCGCCGTACGGGATCTCGTCCAAGACGGCCCAGATCCGCCGGCGGAACTCGGTGCCCACCGGGGCGAGCGGGAGGTCGAAGGAGGTGCGCTCGCCCGCGAAGTAGGCGGTCAGCTGGGCGACCGGCTCGGCGAGCGCCTCCGGGTCGAGGACCCAGTCGTCGGCGGGCTCGGACAGCGCGTACTTCTGCCCGGGCGCGGTCACGGTGGCCAGCGCCGCCGCGCCGCCGCCCTCGGGCAGGACACCGGACAGCAGCAGCCGGCCGAACGGGCTCTCCATGGTGGTGTAGACGGTGGTACTCATGCCTCTGCCTTCTCCGTTCCAGTGCTGGCGCTCGCGAGCCCGGCCCACAGCCGGTGCACGGCGTAGGAGCGCCACGGGGCCCACGCCTCGGCCGCGCGGGCGGCGCTCTTCGGGTCGCCGGGGGCGCCGAGCCGGACGAGGCCGTGCTTGACGCCCACATCGCCCGGGAGGAAGACGTCGGGGTCGGCGAGGGCCCGCATCCTCAGGTAGCCGACGGTCCAGGGGCCGATGCCGGGCAGGGCCAGCAGCCGGGCCGCGGACTCCTCCCGGTCCACCCCGCCGTCGAGTCGCACCGCCCCCTCGGCCAGGGCCGCGCACAGGCCGGTGAGCGCGCGGCGGCGGGCGGCGGGCATCGCGAAGTCCTCCGGGTCGGCGGTGGCCAGCACCGCCGCCGTCGGGAACAGCAGCCGCAGGCCGCCGCTCGGCTCGGGCAGCGCGGCGCCGTACTTCTCGGTCAGCCGGCCGGCCAGCGTACGGGCGGCGCCGACCGTGATCTGCTGGCCGAGCACCGCGCGGACGGCCAGCTCGTGCGGGTCCACGTGGCCGGGCGAGCGCAGGCCGGGGCGCTCCCGGACCAGGGGGCCGAGCACGGGGTCGGCGCCGAGCTGCTCGTCGACCGCGTCCGGGTCGGCGTCCAGGTCGAACAGGCCGCGCAGGCGCTGGACGGCGGTCGGGAGGTCGCGCAGGTCCGCGAGCAGCAGGCGGCAGTCGAGCCAGCCGCGGGTGCGCGGTTCGCCCGGCGCCAGCCCGTCGACCTCGGCGATGCCGTGCCCGTACGGGAGCGCCAGGGTGCGCCGATAGGTGCGGACGCCGGAGCGCGGACCGGGGACGACCTCCTCCACGCCGGGGACGGCACGCAGGGCGAGGAAGTCGATCAGGTGGTCGCTGTCGAGCGCGCCGCGGTAGGCCAGGCGCAGGGTGAGGCCGCCGGCCGGGGTCGCGACGCGGCGGCCGGCCACGACCTCGGCGCGCAGACCGCTGGGGGTGCGGTCGTAGACCTCGCGGACGGTGTCGTTGAACTGCCGCACCGAGGCGAAGCCGGCGGCGAACGCGATGTCGGTGACCGGGAGTTCGGTCGTCTGCAGCAGCAGGCGGGCGGTCTGGGCGCGGCGGGCGCGGGCCAGCGCGATCGGGCCGGCGCCCAGTTCGGCGATGAGCTGGCGCTGGAGCTGGCGGGAGCTGTAGCCGAGGCGGCTGGCCAGGCCCGCGACGCCCTCGCGGTCCACCACGCCGTCGCCGATCAGGCGCATCGCGCGACCGACCAGGTCGGCGCGGTGGTTCCACTCCGGGGAGCCCGGTACGGAGTCGGGGCGGCAGCGGCGGCAGGCGCGGAAGCCGGCCCCCTGGGCGGCAGCGGCGCTGGGGTAGAAGACGCAGTTGACGCGCTTGGGGGTCACGGCGGGGCAGCTCGGTCGGCAGTAGATGCCGGTGGAGGTGACGGCCGTGAAGAAGACGCCGTCGAAGCGGGCGTCTCGGCTGTCCACGGCTCGGTACCGGATGTCGTCGTCGATCACGCTGTCCAGTCTGCGGCACCGGGACGGGGGGTGACTGGCGGGAATCGGACATGGCCGTTGGGGGCCCTCCCCCCCTCCCCCACCCCACCCTCCGCCCACCTCCACCCACCCATCCCGAGCACCGGCCCGGGGGGCCCGCGCTGGGGCCCGCGCTGGGGCCCGCGCTGGGGGCCCGCGCAGGGAGCCCGCACCGAGGGGCTCACACCGGCGCCCACGCCGGAGGCCCCACACCCGGAGACCCGCGCTGGGACGCCCGCACCGGAGAGCCCGCCCCGAGGCCACCCCGGGGGAAGACCGCACCGCGCCGCAGCGCTCGGCGCACGTGCGCGTTGCTCGCGGTCTGGCCGTCGGCCAGGGCGGCTCGCCGCCCTCGGTGACCCGGGTTTCACCGTGGACGACGCCACCGCAGTGGCCCTGAAGCACTTCCGGCTGCCGGCCCGCCCGGCCTCAGCCGAGCCGGGTGGCCCGGGCGGAGGCCGGCCGCGGCCCCCTGATTTCCTGGTCGGCTTTCCTTGTCGGCTTTCCTGGTCAGCGCTTCACGGAGCCTCCCGCGGCGCGCATCGACTTGGAGAGCGACTTCCACTTCTTCGCCCGGGCCGAGGCCAGTCGGGCGTCCGAGCGGGAGGCGATCCACTCGTTCTCGCGCTGGAGCTTGAGGTAGCTGTCCATCCGGCGCTGTGGCAGGGTGCCGTCGGCGAGCGCCGCCTGCACCGCGCAGCCGGGCTCGGTGTGGTGGCCGCAGTCGTGGAAGCGGCACTCCTCGGCCAGTCCGGCGATGTCGGCGAAGGCCAGGTCCACGCCCTCGCCACCGTAGAGGCCGACCTCGCGCAGCCCGGGGGTGTCGATGAGCACACCCCCGCCGGGCAGCGGGATCAGTTCACGGGTGGTCGTGGTGTGGCGGCCCTTCTGGTCGACCGAGCGGGCCTCCTGGACGGCCATCGCCGTGACGCCGGCGAGCGCGTTGGTGAGCGTGGACTTGCCGACGCCGGACTGGCCGATCACGGCCGTGGTGCCGGGCGCGCAGGCGCGCAGCACGTCCATGCCCTCGCCCGTCCCGGCGCTGACCACGAGCACGGTGACACCGGGCGCGACCGCCTCGACGTCGGCGCGGATGAACTCGGCGTCGTCCACCAGGTCGGCCTTGGTGAGGACGACCAGGGGGTCGGCGCCGGACTCCCAGGCCAGGGCCAGGAAGCGCTCTATCCGGCCGAGGTCCGGATCCGCGGCGAGTGAGGCGGCGATCAGGACGGTGTCGACGTTGGCGGCGAGCACCTGGCCGTCGGAGCGCTTGCCGGCCACCTTGCGGATGATCGCGGTCGAGCGGGGCAGCAGTGCGGTGACGGCGGCCATCGGCTGGGCGTGGAGGTCCACGGCGGCCCAGTCGCCGGTGCACGGGCAGTTGATCATGTCGGCGTCGCCGACCGGGCGGGTGTCGAGCCGGACGGTGCGCGGCTCGCCCGTCTCCGGATCGGCGAGCACGGCGTCGCACTGGCCGCGGTCGACCCGGACGATCCGGGCCGGGATCAGCCCGGCCTCGGCGAGCGGGGTGAAGAGTTCGGCGAGCTCGGGCGTCCAGCCGTAACCGGACAGCGGCAGCTCGTCAGAGGGGGAGGTGGAGGGGAACGACGAAGTGGAGGCAGCGTTGAACAACGCGGTGGGCCCTTCGGGAGGAGATGATCCCGGCGGGCTGCGGCTGGCGCGGAAAGGGTCAGCCGGCGGCCGGGAAGAGGAGGTGAACGCGAGTACTGCCCAAGGCAGCTATCGGGGCGACAACGACCACGGGGTTCACCTCCTGCTCTCTACTCCTCGGGCGGCCGTGAAGGCCCCCGATCTGGACGGGACAAACGCTAGCTGGTGGGGGTCGCGGGGCCAAGTGGTTTTTGACCTGCGGAAACGCGGTGAAGGGATCCACAAGGGACCAACATTGGACCTACAAAAGTGCGGGCCCGCGCCCAGGAACCCGCCGGAGCCGACTACCCGCCGTACCGGTGCTTGAGGTTCGGATCGTCCAGCCACCAGGGCCGCATCCCGGCCTCCTCCTCGGCCGGCAGCCCCGCCGCCTGCGCCTGCGCCGCGGCCTCCTCGAAACGGGCGTCCAGTTCGGCGTCCACCGCCTTGATCTCCTCCCGCCCCTGCACCACCATCCGCCGCACCAGCGCGGCCAGGAACGGCAGCCCGACCAGGTCGCCCAGCACCCAGAGCATGTTGCCGCCCCAGGTCTGGTCCTGCGCCAGGCTCGGCCCCCACGGCCGCCCGAGCGCCACGTAGTGGTGCTCGGCGACCAGGTGGCCGCCGTAGATCAGCACCAGCCCGAGCCCCGCGTCGAAGATCACCTCGGCGAAGGTGATGAACAGCCCGACCAGGTGCGGGTACTCGCGCCCGACCGGGTCGATCTGCAGCCGCGGCCAGAAGTACGCCAGCCCGAGCAGCACCAGCGCCAGGTGCAGCAGCACGTTCCCGAACGCGCTGGACACCGACTCCTCGTACCAGGGCGTGAAGTAGAGCAGCCACGGCGGGGCCATCAGCAGCGCGGTGGAGACGGCCGGGAACATCAGCACCTTGGACGGCCGGCTGCGCAGCGCCCGCAGGATGCGCTCGCGCCGGGCCGGCGGCGCGGCCGCGACCAGCAGCGAGACCGGCGCGCCGAGGGCGAGCAGCAGCGGGACGAGCATCAGCAGCAGCACGACCTGGACGGCCCGGTCGGTGAACAGGATCCGCTCGTACACGCCGAGGCCGGAGCAGGTGCACCAGATCCACAGCAGCAGCCCGCCCAGGAAGGCGGCGGTGCGGGAGGGCTGCCAGCGCTCGCCGCCGGCCCGGTGGACGGTGCGCACCGCGGCCAGGTACCAGCCGCCGAGCAGCACGGAGAGGGTGAGCACCAGCGGTTCGGCCGTCCACGCGGTGGCCAGGTCGGACCACTGCCAGGGCGGCGGTCCGCTGTAGGCGAGCACTCGCACCGCGCCGTCCATCCGTCCGCCCACCTCGTTCGCGCCCTGCCGCCGCCGTCCGGCGGTCCGTCGGGCGCCGCGGACCGGACCGCGGCGCCCCGGCCATGATGGCCTCCCGGCCGGGGCCCGCGGCGCCCGGGGCCCGCCTCTATACCTGCGCCTGAACAAAGCTTTACCGAGCCCGGAAAAAGCTTTGCCCAGGCAAAGTTCCGGCCTCGACGGCCCCCGGACCGCAACCGGCGCAGGGCCGTGTTCGTCTGGCAGGATGCACCGTCGGCGATACCGGCCACGCGGGTGATGACAAGGGGAAGACAAGGGTGCAAGGCACTGCACGCGGCGAGGGCCGCCGGCTGGCGGCGCGCCACCGCAACATCGAGCTGGGCCTGCTGGCGCTCGCGGTGGCCGTCTGTCTGGCGGGGCACATCGACGCCGATCTGGCACTGACCGGCAAGATGCCGCCCGGGCTGCTGGTCCACGGCCTGGCGCTGGGCGGACTGGCCGGGGCGGCGCACCTGGCGGTGCGGCGGTTCGCCCCGTACGCGGATCCGCTGATCCTGCCGCTGGGCGTCTTCCTGACCGGCTTCGGGCTGATGCTGCTGGACCGGCTGGACATCTCCTACGCGGCGGCGCACGCCAAGAAGGGCGACTACCAGAAGCTCCCGGCCGCGCCCTCGCAGCTGATGTGGGTGTTCGTCTCGGTCGCGGTGGCGATCGCGCTGATCGCGCTGATCAAGCACCACAGGTTCTTCCAGCGGTACGTGTACCTGCTGATGACGGGGGCGCTGATCCTGCTGGCGGCGCCCGCGTTCTTCCCGGGCCGGCCGGAGGACTTCGGCGCCAAGCGCTGGATCCGCCTGTTCGGGCTCTCCTTCGAGCCGGACGAGTTCGTGAAGGTCGCGATCACGATCTTCTTCGCCGGCTATCTGATGGCCTCCCGGGACGCGCTCGCGCTGGCCGGCCGGAAGATCTGGGGGATGACCCTGCCGCGCGGGCGGCACGTCGGCCCGGTGCTGGCGATCTGGGTGGTCAGCCTGCTGGTGCTGGTCTTCGAGCGCGACCTCGGCACCTCGCTGATCTTCTTCGGCGTCTTCGTCGTGATGCTGTACGCGGCGACCGAGCGCACCAGCTGGGTGGTGCTCGGCCTGCTGATGGCGGTCGGCGGCGCGGCCGTGGTCGGCACCGTGGAGCCGCACGTGCACGGGCGCGTCGAGGCCTGGCTGCACCCGCTCGACATCTACAAGGAGCACCACGACCCGGCGATCATCTCCGACCAGCCCGCCGAGGCGCTGTTCAGCCTGGGCACCGGGCACCTGACCGGGACGGGCCTGGGCTCGGGGCGGCCGTGGCTGATCGGCTTCGCCGGGCGCAGCGACTTCGTCTTCACCACGATCGGCGAGGAGCTGGGCCTGGCCGGGGTGACGGCGGTGCTGCTGGTGTACCTGCTGCTGGTCCAGCGCGGGCTGCGGACGGCGGTCGGGCTGACCGACCCGTTCGGCAAGCTGCTGGCGACGGGGCTGTCGACGGCGCTGGCGCTGCAGGTGTTCGTGGTGGTCGGCGGGGTGAGCGGGCTGGTGCCGCTGACCGGCAAGGCGCTGCCGTTCCTGGCGGCGGGCGGCTCGTCGCTGCTGGCGAACTGGCTGATCGTGGCGTTGCTGATCAAGCTGAGCGACTCGGCCG
>NZ_JBHWIR010000162.1:0-5243 GCF_042731835.1 Kitasatospora sp. NPDC059817
GGACCGGGAGGCGTCGGCCCGGCCGCTTCGCGGAGATTGCCGGGCGGGACGTCCGGACCCACGCCACTGGAAAAAAAGATTGAGGGAGGGCAGGGCGAAGGTAACATGTGCGGACGGTGTGCGGGGGGGGGGGTGGCGGGGGCGCTGGTCCCGGCGCTGCTGGTGCGGTATCGGGGTGGACTGGTCGAGCGGGCTGGTCGGGCGGAGGGGCAGGGAGATCGGGCGGCGGGCTCGTGGCTTCAAGGCGACTCCTTCCGGCGGTCCGTGAACTCCCGATTTGACATGACCGGCATCACGTTGCCAAGGCCGCCGCGCGGCCGCGGGATGCGGACGGCGGCAGAGGCGGTGATCCTGGAGGGGTGGGGCCGTCTCTTCCAGGAGCGTGACCAGATGTCCATGTTGGATAAGCTCAAGGGCCTGTTGAAGGGCCACGAGGACCAGGCCGACAGGGCCGTCGACAAGGCGGGGGACGCCGTCGACGAGCGCACCCAGGGCAAGTACAGCGGCCAGGTGGACGCCGCCCAGGAGCAGGCGAAGAACCAGTTCCGCGACCAGCCGCCGCAGCAGTAGCAGCCCGAACCCGCCGTACGCCTGCGGCCCCGGTCAGGCCCGCCCGGCCGCACCGGGGCCCAGCTGGTCCGGGCCGGCGTTCAGGCGTTCCGGGCCGGGGCCGAGCCGTCCTGGACCTGCGGTCAGGCGCCCTGGTCCGGCGCGGCCTCGGCTGCGGGCTGCCGGGCCCCCGCCTCGCCGTCCGTGCTCCCGGCCCCGCAGTTCTCGCACGGTTGCGGCCCGGGCCGCTCGCGCAGGCGCCCGCACTCCGGGCACACCCGGTCCAGCCAGCAGGCCGCCTCTCCGCCTTCGTCCATGCCCCCGATTCTGCCCGGAGCGCCCGCGCCGACGCGAGTAGACACTGTCTACAGCGGCCTGGTAGACAAGGCCCATGACCGATCAGGAGAAGGACCTGCGCGCGCGCCTGGTGGCCGCCGGCATCGAACTGGTGACCAGGGAGGGCGTCCACGCCCTCGGCCTGCGCGAGATCGCCCGGCAGGCGGGGGTCTCGCACGGAGCCCCCCGCCGCCACTTCCCCACCCACCGCGAGCTGCTCGCCGCCATCGCGCGACACGGGTTCGGCAGGCTCACCGACACCCTGGCCGGCGCCGACGCACTGGCCGCCACCACCGGCGCGGCCCCCCGCACCCGGCTCGACGCGCTCGCCCGCGCCTACCTCGGCTTCGCGGCGGCCAACCCCGGCATGTTCGAGCTGATGTTCCGTCACGACCTGCTGGAGGGCAGCGGAGCCGAGCTGCGGCACACCACCCTGCCGATGTTCCACACCGTCGCCCGCCTGGTCGGCGAGGCCCGCCCGGAGTCCACCGATCCCGGACCGGCGGCCGCCGCACTGTGGGCGAACCTGCACGGCCTGGCCCAACTGCGCGCCTGGGGCAGCCTGCGGCTCATCACCGGCGGCGAGGACGTCGAACCGCTGCTGCGCGCCGCCCTGGACGCCCACCTCGGTCCGGCTCCCGGGGCCCTCCCCCAGGGAGCCGTCACACGCCCGTGAGGCCGTCGATGCTCTCCCGGAGCAGGTCCGCGTGGCCGTTGTGGCGGGCATACTCCTCGATCAGGTGCACCAGGATCCAGCGCAGCGAGACGGTCTCCGAGCCGAACACGGCCGCCGCCCGCTCGGAGAGGCGTCCGGTATCCTCCAGCGCCGCCGCGGCGGTCAGTTCGCGGCCCTGCTCGACCTCCGCCCGCCAGTCGGCCAGCGCCTCGGGCATCCCCCGCTCCGGGGTGAGCGCGTAGCCGCCCTCGCCGTCCGCGCCGTACAGCGGCGGCGCCTCCCGGCCGGCCAGCACCCGCTGGTACCAGGTGCGTTCGACCTCGGCGAGGTGCTGGACCAGGCCGAGCAGCGTCATCGTCGACGGCGGGACGGCCGCCAGCCGGACCTGCTGGTCGTCGAGCCCGGCGACCTTCTGCACAAGAGTCGCCCGGTGGAACTCCAACCAGCCTTCCAGCATGGCGCGTTCGTCCGCGTGCGGAGACGGCAGCGGCCGCCCGTCGAGTGTCGGTCCCATGGGCTCCACTGTGGCACAGTCGGGCGACCGGAGGCGATCATCCGACCGGCTCCAGGGCCCGGTCGCCCTGGTCCGCCAACGGCGCGGGCCGCCTGGCCCGGCGCCGGGCCAGGAGCAGCAGCAGGCCGAGCTGCACGGCCGCGCCCACGGCCGGCCCCACCCACACCCCGGTCACCCCGAGCGGCCCCGACAGGGCCGCGGAGACGGCGAGTTGGGCGCCCAGTCCGAGCAGCACGGAGAGCACCAGCGGCCGACCGGCGCCCGCCGCCTGGTGCACCCCGCCGAGGGCGACCACCAGCGCGTACGGGAGCAGGTAGAACGCCGCCATCCGCAGGAAGCCGACGGACTGCCCGGCCACCGCCGGGTCGTCGGTGAACAGCGCGGTCAGCGGGGCGGCGAGCGTCGCGGACAGCACCGCCGCGACGGCGCCGAGGAGCGCGGCGAGGCGTCCGGTGGCGCGGTGCAGCGCGCCCAACTCGTTGGCACGGCCCGCGCCGCAGAGGCGGGCGGCCTCGATCGCGGCAGCTTGCCGGAGCGCGTAGAACGCCATGGTGACGACCAGCAAGGCCCGGTAGCCGATGCCGTACCCGGCCACCGCCGCGACGCCGAAGCCTGCGACCAGGGCGAGTTGGGCCGTGCCGACGGCCATCCGGGCGGTGAAGTCCAGGCCAAACGGCACTCCCGCGCGGACGATCCGGCCAGCCGCCTCGCCGGTTCCCCCGGGGGGTGCGAGCAGCCGCGGCCGCAACCGCAGGGTGACGGCGAGGGCGACCGCCCGCGAGCCGGCCAGGGCCAGCGCGGCGCCCGTCACCCCGAGCGCGGGCACCGGGCCGGCGCCGAGGACGAGCAGCGGGTCGAGGGCGAGCAGCAGCGCGTTCGACAGCAGGGCCATCCGCATCGGGGTGCGGGTGTCGCCCGCGCCCTTGAACAGTTCGTCGGCGACGCGCTGGCCGGAGAACAGGGCGAACGCCGGGAAGGCGACGGTGAAGTAGTCGGCGGCGAGGGCGGCGGCGGCGCCGTCCAGGAAGGCGCCGGCCAGGCGGTCGCGCAGCAGGAAGCCGGGGACTGCGAGCGCGAGGCTGCCCACCGCGCAGAGCCGCCAGGCTGCGCGGGTGGTGCGGGCGGCGTCGTCCCGGTCGCCGGCGCCGAGCGCGCGGGAGAGCCGCACGCTGGTGCCGGAGCCGACCACCAGGACGAGCCCGAGCAGCAGGTTCTCCACGGTGCCGGCCAGGGTGACGGCGGCGACGGCCGCCCCGCCGAGGCCCGCCACCCAGAAGGTGCCGATCACCGAGGCGATCACGTTGGACAGCAGTTCGACGTAGACCGGTCCGGCCAGTGCGGCCAGTCGTCGCGACGGACGCCCGTGCATGCTTCCTCCCCGTTCCGCCACCGCCTGCCGGTGGCTCACCTCGAATAGAGATACCTCGTATCGAGGCACATCGACAAGAGGTAACATGGGGCGCGCCACAGGGCGCACTCCGACGAAAGGGCTTCGACCGTGCTGACCCTCGCGATCCTCGGCTTCCTGTACGACCAGCCGCTGCACGGCTACCAACTCAAGTCCCGGATCACCGGCCTCACCGGCCACGTCCGACCGGTCAGCGACGGCGCGCTCTACCCCGCCATCGCCAGGCTGGAGAAGGCCGGACTGCTGCGCCGCCGCGCCGAGCCGGGCAGCGGGGCCGCGCCGCGCCAGACGCTGGAGCTCACCGAGGAGGGCCGGACCGAACTGCGGCGCCGGCTGGCCGACCCGGAGCAGGCCGAGATCACGGACCAGATCCGCTTCTTCGCACACGCCGCCTTCCTGCACCACCTCGCCGACCCGCCCGCGCAGGCCACCGTGCTCCGGCGCCGGCTGGCGTTCCTGGACGAGCCGAGCAGCTTCTTCTACGACGGCGAGGGCCGCGCGGTCACCGCCGAGCTGGAGCCGAACCCCTTCCGGCGCGGCATGCTGCTGGTCGCCCGGGCCTCTACGGCGGCCGAGCGGGCCTGGCTGGTGGAGACCATCACCGAGCTGGACGGCCGGGTGCACTGACCCGCGAGGCCGGGGACACGACCCGGCGAGCGCGTTCGCACAGCAGCGCGAACGCGCGAAATCGCACGCTTCCGAACCGGCTCCCGGTCGGCCTCCGCGTCGCTATGATGATCGGCCTCACGTCCACGGCATCCCCTCCGCGGCGTGAACCCGCCACCGCGCCCCGCCCGCCCTCCTGGAGGCCGCCGTGCCCACCGCCGAGACCACAGCCACCCGCCCCGCGCCACTGACCCGGGACGACATCCCCGGCTGGTTCTTCCGTCTCGACCGGGCGGCCTTCGGCCACCTGCTGGCGGCCCAGACCACCGCGGGCGCCACCGGCGACATCCTCGAACTCGGCAGCTACCTCGGCCGCAGCGCCGTCCTGCTCGGCGACCACCTCCAGACCGGCGAACGGCTGACCGTCTGCGACCTGTTCGACTCCGAGGCGGGCGACGCGGACAACGCCGCCGAGATGGCGATGTCCTACCGCAAGACCCTCACCCGGAGCGCCTTCGAGGCCAACTACCTCGCCTTCCACGGCGAGTTGCCGGAGATCGTGCAGGCGCCCACCTCGGTGCTGGCCGACGGCCGGATCCCGGCCGGGAGCTGCCGGTTCGTCCACGTCGACGCCTCCCACCTGTACGAGCACGTCGCCGGGGACATCGCGGTGACCAGGGCGGCGCTCGCCGACAACGGCGTCGTGGCGCTGGACGACTACCGCTCGGAGCACACCCCCGGTGTGTCGGCGGCGGTCTGGGAGGCGGTCTTCACCGGCGGCCTGCGGCCGGTGCTGCTCACCCCGATGAAGTTCTACGGCACCTGGGGCGACGCCGCGGCCGTCCGGCAGGTCCTGCTCGCCCGCGACTGGCGGGCCGAGGGCTACACGGTGGACGACGACACCATCGCCGGGGAGCCGGTGCTGCGGCTCAACTACCAGGTCAAGGCCCCCGTCCAGCAGTCCACCTCGCGCCGGCTGGCGCTGGACCTGCTGCCGCCGGTCGCCACCCGGGCGACCCGCCGGGTGCTCCGGACGCTGCGCGAGCGCCGCGCCGTCCGCCCCGTTCCGGCGTCCTGACGCACCGGCGCGCCGACGCGCGCCCACAACTCCCCCCCCCCCCCCCCCCGGCAACGGCGACGGAGACGGGGGACAC
>NZ_JBHWIR010000162.1:5252-17398 GCF_042731835.1 Kitasatospora sp. NPDC059817
ATCGCCGAGGTCGCGGGATTCTCCGGCGACCGGGCCGACCGGATCAGGGTGGTGGGGTGTATATACCCCCCCACCGCCCTTTTTATATGTCTGACATATATTCAATTCCACGCCTCACTCGAATGAGTGAATCTCTCTTAAAGATTTGCCCACGGAACGTTAAAGGCCACATAGTGATGGCACCTCAGTCTGGTCTAGGGAAGACCAAGTTCAGGCAAAGCCACCGCGAGTGAGGAGAAGGCCATGTTCCACGGAACCACGGCGTCGGGCCACGGGCAGCGGCTCCGCGAGGAGATCGCGAGCCCGGGAGCCACGCCCCTCATCGGCGTCTACGACATGTACTCGGCCTCCATCGCGGCCGAGCACTACAACGGCATGTTCGTCTCCGGATTCGGCTTCGCCGCCTCCTACTACGGCCTGCCCGACATCGGGTTCATCGCCTGGCCGGACATGGTCGGCTTCGTCGAACGGTTGCGCGGCGCCTTCCCCCAGCACCATCTCCTGGTCGACATCGACGACGGCTACGTCGATCCCGAGGTCGCCTGCCACGTCGTGCGCAGGCTCGAACGCATCGGCGCGTCCGGCGTCATCCTGGAGGACCAGAAACGGCCGCGCCGCTGCGGCCACGCCGACGGCAAACAGGTCCTCCCGCTGGAGGAGTACCTGGAGAAGCTGGACCTCGTCCTCGCCAACCGGACGGACCTCCTGGTGGTCGCCCGCACCGACGCCACCGAGGAGGAGGACATCCTGCGCCGCGCCCGGGCCCTCGCCGCCACCGACGCCGACGTGGTGCTGGTCGACGGGGTGCGCAGCGAGGACTGGATCCGGCGGATCCGGGGGGTCGTCGGCGACAAGCCGCTGCTGTTCAACCAAATCGCCGGCGGCAAGTCCCCCCGGCTGTCGCTCTCCGAGCTGACCGAGCTGGGGGTGGACGTCGCCATCTACAGCACACCCTGCCTGTTCGCGGCCCACCGGGCGATGGACGAGGCGCTGGCCGGGCTGAAGGTGGCCGACGGGCGGCTGCCGGCCGGCGCCGGGGAGAGCCGGCAGATCGGCGTGCGGGAGTCCACCGAACTGCTGGAGCGGAACATCGCGCGCTCCCGCCCCTTCGCGGGGGTGACGGCGTGATGGCCGGGCTGCGCGGTCCCGCCCCGCCCCCGGCGGCCGCCGTCCTGCGGGCCACCGCGCTGGGGCTGGCCGGGGCGTGCGGCCTGCTCGCCGGCGCGGCGGGCCCGGAGAGCGCACGGCTGCGGGCGCTCGCCGAGTCAGCCGGGAGCGTCCGCCTGCTCGGGCCGCGCGAGGACGTGGCCGACCTGATGGCCGCTGCCGACGTGCTCGCCGTGCCGTCCCGCTGGGCGGGCCAGGGCGGCACGGCGATCGAGGCGATGGGCGTCGGGGTGCCGCTGGTCTGCGCGGACGTGCCGGCGTTGCGCGAGACGGTCGGCTCGGAGGACTACGCCCGGCTGGTGGCGCCGGAGCGGCCGGCCGAACTGGCGGCGGCGGTCGTCGACACGCTGGACGACCGGGCGGCGGCGCGGGTGCGGGCGAAGGCCGCGCGGGCACGGTTCCTGGCCTCGTTCACGCTGTCCCAGGTGTCCGCGCACATGGTCGAGTTCTACGAGCGCGCGCTGCGGGTGCGGCCGCTCTGACCCCTGCGACCCGGCGGCGGCCGGATCGACCCGTACGCGGAGCGCCCGGGCTGCGCCCGGATCCGGCCGGCGTGTCCTGCGGCCGGTTACGCGGATCGGGTGAACGCGGTTGGACCTCGGCCCGGCCCGGTCGGCAGGATGTCCGGCCGGGGCGCCCGTCGCGCTGCCTCATCTCCCCCTTCCCCGTACGGATTTGGAGTCACCCGGTGTTCAAGGGATTCCGCAGCTTCCTGCTGCGCGGCAACGTGGTGGACCTCGCAGTCGGCATCGTGATCGGCGCGGCCTTCACCGCCGTGGTCACCGGGTTCGTCACCGCCTTCCTCACCCCGCTCATCGGGGTCGCCACCGGCGCCGTCGGCGACTTCACCCAGAAGACCTTCGAGGTGGCCGGCACCCGGTTCCCGTACGGGGTCTTCGTCAACGCGCTGATCGGGTTCGTGCTGGTCGCCGCGGTGATCTACTTCGCCGTGGTGCTTCCGGTCGGCAGGCTGCAGGCGCGCTTCGAGTCGGCCAAGCCGGCGCCGGTCGTGAAGGTCGACTGCCCGGAGTGCCTGAGCCCGATTCCGGCCGCGGCGACCCGCTGTTCCTTCTGCACCTCGGAGGTCGCGGGCCGGCCGGGCCTCCCGGCGCAGGCGCAGGCGTTGCAGGCGAGCTGACCACGGGCCCGAGGCCGCTGACGGGGACTTTATTCCCGAAACATTCACGAGCCCTCGTCGGACCGTCGGCGGGGGCTCGAATGCGCCGGCGCACGCCCTGTCCGCAAAAGTTTCTCCGGCGGGCCCCGAACCGTCCACCGCCCGGTCACCGCAAGGGTTCGCCGCGCCGCCGTCCGGGTACTGTTCGATCACTGACGGCACGCCAAGGTTGTCCGGAACTGAACGCCGGTATGTCCGTTCTTCCTACTTTCGAAACCTTTGTGCGAGCGAAGACTGTGTAAACAGTCGAACTGCTCCCCCTCCCGCTCTCCTCAGCAGGCGCGTTGTGGGCTTACCGTATGCCCCATGACCTCGCCCCGCTCCTACGACGGAGTCGGCTACCCCTCTCCGTCCTTCTCCTCCGGCACGCCGATCTACGACAGCCTCGTGGCTGAGCGCGGCGTCCCCCAGATCGCACCCATCAACGTGCCGGCGGCCCTTCCGCCGGCCATGTCGTCCGGTTACGGGGCCAGCGCCGGCCCGTCCTACGAGAACCGGTACGGCAACGGGTACGAGAGCGCCGGCAGCAACCTCCCCGCGCTGCCGCCCGCCCGCCTCGCCCTGGGCCCCGGCCCGAGCAGCGGCCCCTCCGCCGGTCCCGCCACGGCGTACATCCCCGCGCAGCCCGCGCCGGCGTACGCCTCCGCGCCCCAGCCGCCCGTCCCCGGCTACGGCGCCCCCCAGCAGTACCAGCGGCCGCAGCCCGCCGCACCGGCCTTCGCCCAGACCGCCGGCGGCGGCTACCAGCCGACCGGCGGCCAGAGCTTCGGCGGCCAGAACACCTTCATCGGCGGCCAGGGCGGCCAGCAGTCCTTCGGCGCGCAGCCGATCGGCGGTCCGGGCGCGTTCGGCCCCGGGCAGCCGGGCGGCCAGCCGCAGGGCGGTCCGCAGAGCCTCGGCGGCCAGCAGTCCTTCGGCGGCCCCGGCCAGGCCGGCCCCGGCTTCCAGGGCCAGGGCGGCGACCAGGGCTTCGGCGGCGCCCAGCTGCGCCCGGCCATGGCGCCGGTCCGCCCGATGCAGCCGCAGCGCCCGGGCCCGTACGGCGAGCCCGGCCACAACGCCTACAACGCGGGGGGCCAGCAGGGCGGCTACCAGCAGCAGGGCCAGGGCTACTGAGCCACTGACCTCCAGGGCCGGACCCCACCCGGCCCGCACCCGCACCACCTGAGCACCACCCGGCGCGCTCCCCGCGCCGGGCGTACGGAGAAACGGGTCATCCACGGACCGCCCGGAACGCCCCCCACGGCGTCCCGGGCGGTCCGTGCGCGTACGGGGGCCCTGCGGACCGCCGGGAACCGGCTGGCAGGATGGGGGAATGCAGCTCACCGGACTCCACGTCTACCCCGTCAAGTCCATGTACCGCCTGAGCCCCGACACCGCCGCCGTCGAACCCTGGGGCCTGGCCGGAGACCGCCGCTGGATGCTCGCCGACACCACCGGACGCTTCGTCAGCCAGCGCGAGAACGCCGCCCTCGGCCAGATCAGGCCCGACCTGCTCCCCGACGGCGCGCTCTCCCTCACCGCCCCCGACGGCTCCCGGATCGAGGTCCCCGCGCCCGCCGTCGCAGCCGGCGACCCGCTCGCCGAGGTCGAGGTCTGGGGCACCCGCTTCCGCGCCGCCGAGGCCGCCAAGGAAGCGCACCGGTGGATCGCCGAACACCTCGGCGACTACCGCCTGGTCCACCTGGACGACCCGCACGCCCGGCCGGCCGACCCCGACTACGCCGAGCCCGGCACCACCGTCTCGATGGCCGACGGCTTCCCCCTGCTGCTCACCACCACCGCCTCGCTGGAACGGCTCAACGAACTGATCGCCGCCGAGCACCCCGACGGCCACGAGCCGCTGCCGATGGAGCGCTTCCGCCCCAACGCCGTGGTGGGCGGCGCCGAGCCGTGGGCCGAGGACGGCTGGCGCCGGATCCGGATCGGCGACCTCACCTTCAAGGTCGTCAAGCCCTGCGGCCGCTGCGTCATCACCACCACCGACCAGGAGAGCGGCGAGCGGCGCGGCCCCGAACCACTGCGCACCCTGGCCCGGCACCACCGGCTGCTGAAGAAGGCCGCGTTCGGGCAGAACCTGATCCCGGAGCGGCCGGCCGGCACCACCGGCGACGTGCTCGGCACGCTGCGCGTCGGCGACCGGGTCGAGGTCCTGGAGGACGGGGCGCAGTGGCCCGCCGACGCGCGGGGGTGAACCGGCGGCGCTCCGGTTCACCGGCTCCCCCCGCCGCCGCCCCCGCGGCGCGTCCCCGTCTCGGAACCACAGGTGTGCGCGCTCGTTGAACATGTGGTCGGAACCTGTGGCGAAGGCGCGAGCCCCCGGTGCCCGCGCGACCGCGGCCGACCGGACCACCCATGGAGGCGCGCTACGGTGGGCGGGCGGCCCGCGCGTACGGCCCGTTGAACGCCGGCTCGACGAAGGTGGGGACGACAGACCGTCATGGCAGAGCACAGGGTCCGGGTCACCCAGGACAGCGCATCCCGCTGGCGCCGCCGCGCAGGCGAGTACGACACCCTCGCGGAGGCCCTCGCGGCCGCCGAACCGGGCGACACCGTGACCGTCCGGCCGGGGACGTTCCGGGAGAACGTACTGCTGGACAAGCCCGTGACGATCGTCCCGGCCCAGGGCCCGGGCACCGTCCGGATCGACCCGCCGTCCGGAGTGGCGCTGACCGTCACCGCCGACGCCATCGTCCGCGACCTCGTCGTCGAAGGCGGCGACAGCTCCACCCCGGCCGTCCTGATCACCGGGCCGCAGACCGCACCCTCGCTCAGCGGCTGCCGGATCGAGACCCGCTCCGCCACCGGCATCGAGATCACCGACGGTGCCCGGCCCACCCTGCGCGGCTGCGTCGTCGCCAACCCGGCCGGACTCGGGCTGCGCCTGCGCGGCCCCGGCACCGCCGCCGCCCTGGAGGACTGCGAGGTCGCCGCCGCCGGGCAGGCCGGACTCGCCGTCCTCGGCGGCGCCACCGCCGCCCTCGACCGCTGCCGGGTCCACCACGCCGTCGGCGCCGGCGTCCTGCTCTCCGACCCGGGCAGCGCCGCCGAACTGACCGGCTGCGAGATCTACGAGATCCGCGGCAGCGGCGTCCAGGCCGAATCGCAGGCCCGCGGGCGGCTCGTCGACTGCGAGATCCACCGGGTCACCGGCAACGGCCTGACCCTGGACGGCGAGGCCGAACTCGTCCTCACCGGCTGCCGGGTGCACGACCTGCCGGAGAACGGCGCCGACCTGCGCGGCCGCTCCCGGCTCAGCCTCAACCACAGCACCGTCCGGGACTTCGGGCGCGGGGCGCTCTCGGTCTGGGACCAGGGCACCGAGGCCGTCGCCGAGTCCTGCCAGATCCACGGCTCCACCGGCGAGTACCCGGCGCTGTGGGTCAGCGACGGCGCCCGGCTCACCCTCACCGACTGCTCGCTGTACGACCTGCCGGACGCGCTGTTCGTCCTCGACCGGGACTCCGCCGCCACCGCCGCGGACTGCTCCTTCAGCCGGATCCGCAGCTCGGCGGTCTCGGTCAGCGGCGGCGCGGCGGTGACCCTCACCGGCTGCCGGGTCCAGGAGGCCGGCACCGGCCTGTGGTTCCGCGACCACGGCAGCGGCGGCCTGCTCACCGACTGCGAGATCTCCGACGTGGCCACCGGGGTGATCGTCACCAAGGGCGCCGACCCGGTGCTGCGCGACTGCACCGTCCGGGCCAGCACCGACGCCGGCGTGTACGTCTCGGCGCAGGGGCGGGGCACCTTCGAGGACTGCCGGGTCTCGCACGGCAAGGGCTTCGGCTTCCACATCATCGACGGCTGCCGCACCCAGCTGACCCGCTGCCGGGCCGAGCAGAACGAGCGGGCCGGCTTCGAGTTCTCCGAGCCCGGGCCGGTCGCCGAGGGCTGCACCTCGGACGACGTCGCACCGGCCGCCGGCGCGGCCGAGGTGCCGGGCCCGCGGGCCGCCCAACTGGCCTCCGCCAGTGCCCCGTTGGCCGGGAGGGCCGGTGCGGCGGGCACCGCCGCCGCCACGTCCGCCGCGTCGGCCGCCACCTCGGCGATCGCCCCGATCCCGGACTGCCGGCCCGCCGACGAGGCGCTCGCCGAACTGGACGCGCTGGTCGGGCTGGCCACCGTCAAGCAGGAGGTGCGCACGCTCATCGACCTGATCTCGGTCGGCAAGCGCCGCCGCCAGGCCGGGCTCAAGGCGCCCTCGCTGCGCCGGCACCTGGTCTTCACCGGCGCCCCCGGCACCGGCAAGACCACCGTCGCCCGGCTCTACGGCGAGATCCTCGCCTCACTCGGGGTGCTCCAGCGCGGACACCTGGTCGAGGTGGCCCGGGTCGACCTGGTCGGTGAGCACATCGGCTCCACCGCGATCCGCACCGCCGCCGCCTTCGACCGCGCGCGCGGCGGGGTGCTCTTCATCGACGAGGCGTACGCGCTCGCACCCGAGGACGGCGCGCGCGACTTCGGGCGGGAGGCCATCGACACCCTGGTCAAGCTGATGGAGGACCACCGGGACGAAGTGGTCGTCATCGTGGCCGGCTACACCCTGGAGATGGAGCGCTTCCTCTCCGCCAACCCCGGTGTCTCGTCCCGCTTCTCACGCACCGTCACCTTTCCCGACTACACGGCGGACGAGCTGCTGGAGATCGCCCGGGCCCAGTGCGCCGAGCACGAGTACGCGCTCGCCGAGGCGACCGAGGGCGTGCTGCTGGACCACTTCGCCCGGCTGGAGCGCGGCCCCAACTTCGGCAACGGACGCACTGCGCGGCAGGTCTTCGAGACCATGGTCGAGCGGCACGCGATGCGGGTCGCCCACCTCGCGGACCCCTCGACGGAGGAGCTCCAACTCCTCGTCCCGGCCGACCTGCCGGGCGCGCCGCTGCCCTGACGCCGCGGGCTCGGCGCTGTGGCGTCGGGCGGGGAGGGCGGCGAACAGATAACAGAGTCTGAAATCTGTTATCTGAAAGCTGTTATCTGTTCGCTGTCATTTGTTCGCGGTCGTTTGTTCGCCGCCGCCGACGCGAGCAGGTGGGCAGGCGGGCGAGCGGGCGGCCGGCGACCTCGGCGTCAGCCCGTCCAGGCGCCGCCGGCGAGGAAGGACTCCAGCACGGCCCGGTACGGCGCGATGTCGATCCGCTCGCCGGCCAGCCAGTCGTCCGAGTAGTACTTGTCCAGGTAGCGGTCGCCCGGGTCGCAGATCAGACCGACCACGCTGCCCCGCCGCCCCGCCGCCCGCATCTCGGCGACGATCTTCAGCGCGCTCCACAGCCCCGTCCCGGTGGACGCCCCCGCCTTCTTCCCGAGCACCTGCTCCAGCACCCGCACGGCGGCGATGGAGGCGGCGTCCGGCACCTTCATCATCCGGTCGATCGCCCCCGGGACGAAGCTCGGCTCCATCCGGGGCCGTCCGATGCCCTCGATCCGCGAGCCCCGCTCGCAGACGGCGTCCGGGTCGTGGTGCACCCAGCCGTCGAAGAAACAGGAGTTCTCCGGATCGGCGACGCAGATCCGGGTGTCGTACTGCATGTAGTGCACGTACCGGGCGATGGTCGCCGAGGTGCCGCCCGTCCCGGCGGTGGCGACGATCCAGGCCGGCTCGGGGTGCGGCTCCAGGCGCAGCTGGGCGAAGACCGACTCGGCGATGTTGTTGTTGCCGCGCCAGTCGGTGGCCCGCTCGGCGTAGGTGAACTGGTCCATGTAGTGCCCGCCGGTGCTCTCGGCGAGCCGGGCGGAGGCCTCGTACACCTCGTCCGAGCGGTCGACCAGGTGGCACTCGCCGCCGTGGAACTCGATCAGGTCGATCTTGGACTGGCTGGTGCTCTTGGCCATGACCGCGATGAACGGCACCCCGACGAGCTGCGCGAAGTACGCCTCCGAGACGGCGGTGGAACCGCTGGAGGCCTCGATCACCGGCTTGCCGGGGCGGATCCAGCCGTTGCAGAGCCCGTGGAGGAAGAGCGAGCGGGCCAGGCGGTGCTTGAGCGAGCCGGTCGGGTGGGTGGACTCGTCCTTGAGGTAGAGGTCGATCCCCCACTCGCCCGGCAGCGGGAAGCGCAGCAGGTGGGTGTCGGCGGAGCGGTTGGCGTCGGCCTGGACCTTGCGCACCGCCTCCTTGAGCCAGGCGCGGTACTGCGGGTCGGTCCGGTCGACGTCGACGGTCGGCTCGATGCCGGTGGTCGGCGCGACGTCGACGGTCGGCTCGACGGTCGGCTCGACGCTCGCGGTCGACTCGATGCCGCTCGCTCCGCCGGACTGGGTCCCGCCGGGTTGGGTGCTCATGGCCACTCTCCCTCGTTACGACCCCCCACTGCTCACTACGAGTGTATGAGAGTCACGATAAGTGACCGTTTTCGCAGTCCCAGCTTCCGCTTATCGCCCCTGGTCCGACCTGTCGCCCCCAGCCCGACGCCCGGCCCCGGGTTCAGCCCGCCGTCACCGACTGCGGGTCCGCCAGGTACGGCCCCCAGCCCAGCTCCGCCGCACCCGCGAGCGCGCCGTGCGCCAGCTCCGCGCCGACGATCGGCACCCGCCCGCTGCGCCCCCACAGGCTGCGCTCGGCGACCACCGCGCGCAGCCGCTCGGGCGCGGCCTCCAGCAGGTCGAGGTGGAGCCCGCTGAGGACCACCCGGTCCGGGTTGAGGATGTTGGCGACGCCCGCGAGTCCGAGCCCGAGCCGGTCGATGACGTGTTCCACGGCGGCCCGCGCGCGATCGTCGGTGGCGGCCGCCCGGCACAGTTCGCGCGCCTGGTCGAGCAGCGGGCGCCCCGGTTCGGGGGTGAGCCCGGCGGCGGCGAACAGTGCGTCGGGGTCGGTCTCGGAGTTCAGGCAGCCCCGGTTGCCGCACGGGCAGAGCCGGCCCTGCGGGTCGACGGTGAGGTGGCCGACCTCCAGGGCCAGCCCGGCGCTGCCGGTGTGCAGGTGGCCGTCGATCACCAGCGCACCGCCGACGCCGCGGTGGCCGGAGGTGACGAGGAGCAGGTGACGGGCACCGCGCCCGGCACCGTGCCGGTACTCGGCGAGCGCGGCGAGGTTGGCGTCGTTGGCGAGGGCGGTGGGCAGTGGCCGACGGGCGCCGGGGCCGTGGTCGGCGCGGCCCACCTCGACGTCGTACAGGTCGGCGACCGGGGTGCCGCTGGGCCAGGCGAAGTGCAGTGCGGCGAGCGCGGCGCCGTCGGGTTCGGTGACCGGGTTGGGCAGGGCGAGCGCGGCGCCGAGGCAGCGCCGGCTGGTCGCGCGGGCGAGTTCGGCGCCCGCCTCGGCGACGGCGCGCAGCATCCGGACGGGGTCGGTGGCGGCGGGCAGCGGCAGGTGGACGGGCGGGTCGAGCAGGCCGCCGAGGCCGGCCAGGGTGACGCTCAGTCCGTCGGCGTGGATCTGCCCGGCGACCACGACCGGGCCCTGCGGGTCGATCGCGAGCCGGTGCGAGGGGCGTCCGCGTCCGCCGCCGGCCGGGCGCGAGTCGACGGTGATCAGCCCGAGCGCCTCCAGTTCGGCCGTGACGGCCCCGGCGGTGGCCCGGGTGACGTCCAGCGCGCGGGTGAGCGCCGAGCGGGTGGGCGTCTGTCCGGTGTGGATGAGCGAGAGCGCGGGGCCGAGCAGCGTCCGACCGCGATCGGGGGCCGCGCGGCGGTGGGCGTCGCGCTGCGCTTCGAGGTCGGTTCCGGAACCTGGTCGCGGACTTGAAGGTGAGAGCTGCACGCCCCTATTGTGACTTTGTGCCGCTTCGAAACAAAATCCGCCCGCGTCCTCGACCCGACCAGACCTCCCCCCAGTCTCTCAGCACACCCCCCGGCACGGACAGCCCCTGGGGCTCGGCACGGCTCGCACTCACCGCGTTCTTCGCCGTCGACGGCTTCCTCTTCGCCGCCTGGGTGGTCCGCATCCCGGACATCCGCAGCCAGGTCAACGCCTCGCACAGCGCCCTCGGGCTGGCCCTGCTCTGTCTGTCGATCGGCGCCGTCCTCACCATGCCGCTCGTCGGGCGGCTGTGCCTGCGGTACGGCTCGCGCCCGGTGACCGTCGGCTCGCTCGCCCTGCTCAGCCTCGCCGTCCCGCTGCCCGCACACGCCCACTCGGTCACCGCGCTCGGCGGCGTGCTGCTGCTCTTCGGCGCCGGGTACGGCGGCGCCAACGTCGCGATGAACAGCGCCGCCGTCGACCTGGTGGCGCAGCTGCGACGGCCCGTCATGCCGAGCTTCCACGCCGGGTACAGCCTCGGCGGTCTGCTCGGCGCGGGCCTCGGCGGGCTCCTCGCCGGTGCGCTGAGCACCGCCTGGGCGCTCGCGCTCGGCGGTCTGCTCGGCCTCGCCGTCACCGCCGCCGCAGGCGTCGTCCTGCTGCGCAGCCCGGCCGCGCCGCTGGTCGCGCCCGGCCGCACGGGCGACGGCGACGCCACGGGCGACGACGCGAACGGCCACGGCACCCGCGCCACGGCCGGCCGCGCCGCCCCGCACCTGCGGCTGCTCGTCCTGCTGCTCGGCCTCACCGCGCTGTGCACCGCGTACGGCGAGGGCGCGATCGCCGACTGGACCACCCTCCACCTCACCGACGACGTCCACGCCAGCCCCGGGACGGCCGCCGCCGGGTACGCCGCGTACGCCTTCGCCATGACCAGCGGACGGGTCGGCGGCACCTGGCTGTCCATCCGGTTCGGCCAGACCCGGCTGATGCTGCTCGGCGGCCTGACCGCGGCGGCCGGCATGCTGGTCGCCGCCCTCGCCCCGGTGGTGCCGCTGGCCGTCTGCGGGTTCGTCCTGGTCGGCCTCGGCCTCGCCAACCTCTTCCCCCTCGCGATCGCCCGGGCCGGTGCGGCGGGCGGCCCGCAGGGCGTCGCGTTCGCCTCGACGCTCGGGTACGGCGGCATGCTGATCGGTCCGGTGGTGATCGGCTTCCTCGCCGACGCGGCGGGGCTGCCGATGGCCCTGACCACCGTCGCGGTGGCGGCCACGGCGGCGGCGCTCCTACCGCTGGCCGTCCGTCGGCGCTGACGGGAGCACCCGGGTCGTCGGCACGGCCGGTCCGACCGACCCCACCGCCGACGGCCCCGGGCGACGCCCGACGCGGCCGCGCGCGGACGTGGTGGCAGGATGCGGGCCATGACGAGCAGCGGACGGATCCAGGTACTGCGGGCGGCCGAGCGCCCGGCCACGGCGTGGCTCAACGGGGGCGGGGTGACCAGGGAGGTCGCCGGTTTCCCCGTCGGGGCCGGACTGGACGCCTTCGACTGGCGGGTCAGCCTCGCGGACGTCGCGTCGGCCGGGCCGTTCTCGCCGTTCCCCGGCGTCGACCGGGTGATCACCCTGGTCGAGGGCCCCGGCATGACGCTCACCGTCGACGGCGCCGAGCAGCTGGTCGACGCGCCCTTCCGCCCCTTCGCCTTCCCCGGTGACGCCGTGACGGACTGCCGGCTGTCGGCCGGCCCGGTGGTCGACTTCAACGTGATGACCCGTCGCGGCCGGGTCGCCGCCGCCGTGGACGTGCTGACCGCACCGGCCGTCGTGGACGTCCCGCCGGGGGCGACCGTCCTGCTGGTCTGCCTCGCCGGTTCGGCCGTCGTCGACGGTGACACGGTGCTCGACCGCTACGACGCCGCCCTGCTGGAGGGAGCCGGTCCGCGCGAGGTGCTGGTCCGGGCCGGCGGGGTCACCGCCGTGGTCACGCTCCGCCCGTCGCGCTGACGCCGAGGAACCGGGGCGCGCGGGCGCCCGGACACCGGAACGCTGCGGCCCGGGAGGAGCGGCGGGGTGGGGCGGCTGAGCGGGCGGCGGGGGTTGCGGCGCAGCAGGGGGCTGCCGAGGGCTGGGG
>NZ_JBHWIR010000163.1:0-17153 GCF_042731835.1 Kitasatospora sp. NPDC059817
GGGGGGTTTTTGGGGGGGGTGGGGGGCCCGGGGCCCCGGGGGGGGCTGCGGCCCGAGACCCCCCCCGGGGGGGGGCGCGCGGGGGGGGGGGGGGGCCCCCGGGTTCGTCCGGGACGCACGGTGGGGAGGGCGCTTCGCAGCGCCCTCCCCACCGTGATCACGCCCCGCCGTGTTCACGCCCCGGCGGACCCAGGCCCTAGTGGTGGAAGCCCGACCGGGCCGGCACCCCGAGTTCCTTGAGCGGGCCGGGCTGGCGCCGCAGCTCCGGCAGCAGCCGGGAGAGGTCGGCCAGCAGCAGGTCGGCGAGGTCCAGCGAGAAGCCGTTGCGGCAGACCACCCGGAGCACCGACAGGTCCGTCCGGTTCGCGGGGAACGTGTACGCGGGCACCTGCCAGCCGCGCTCGCGCAGCCGCCGCGAGACGTCGAACACGTCGAACGGCTCGTCGTCGGCGGTGGTGAAGGCGAAGACCGGCAACTGGTCGCCGCGGGTCAGCAGCCGGAAGCCGCCCATGTGCTCGATCGCCCCGGACAGGTGGGTGGCGACCTCGCGGCAGGCGCCCTGGACGGCCCGGAGGCCGTCCCGGCCGAGCCGCAGGAAGATGTAGTACTGCGCGACGACCTCGGCGCCGGGGCGGGAGAAGTTGAGCGCGAAGGTCGGCATCTCGCCGCCGAGGTAGTTGACCCGGAAGACCAGTTCCTCCGGCAGTGCCTCCTGGTCGCGCCACAGGGCCCAGCCGACGCCGGGGTAGACCAGGCCGTACTTGTGCCCGGAGCTGTTGATCGAGGCGACCCGGGGGAGCCGGAAGTCCCAGACCACCCCGGGGTCGAGGAAGGGCGCCACCATCCCGCCGGAGGCGCCGTCCACGTGCACCGGGACGTCGAGGCCGGTGCGCTGCTGGAGGTCGTCCAGGGCCGCGCAGATCTCCGCGATCGGCTCGTAGGAGCCGTCGAAGGTGGAACCGAGGATGCCGACCACGCCGATGGTGTCCTCGTCGCACAGCGCGACCGCGTGCTCGGCGTCGAGGTGGAAGCGCCCGCCCTCCATGGGCGCGGTGCGGGCCTCGACCTCCCAGAAGGTGCAGAACTTCTCCCAGCACACCTGCACGTTGACGCCCATCACCAGGTTGGGCCGGGCCCCGGCCGCGTAGCGCTCGGCGTTGCGGTGCATCCAGCGGCGCTTGAGCGCCATGCCGGCCAGCATGCAGGCCTCGCTGGAGCCGGTGGTGGAGCAGCCGACCGTGGCGTCCGGGTCGGGGGCGTGCCAGAGGTCGGCGAGGATCGCCACGCAGCGCCGCTCCAGTTCGGCGGTCTGCGGGTACTCGTCCTTGTCGATCATGTTCTTGTCCAGGCACTCGGTCATCAGCCGGGCGGCCTGCGCCTCCATCGAGGTGGTGACGAAGGTCGCCAGGTTGAGCCGGGCGTTGCCGTCCAGCATCAGCTCGTCGTGGATCAGCTGGTACGCGGTGTCGGCCGTGACGGGCCCCTCGCCGAGCCGGTGCAGCGGCGGTGCCAGCTTCATCGAGCCCAGCGGGTCGGCGGCGCCCACGAGCGGCCCGATGCTCAGCCGGCGGTCGTTGCGGGCCCCCTTGTGCAGCGCCATGGAGTCCTGCCGCCCTTCATGTCGGTGGCCGTGTCCCGTCCCACGCTGCCACCGGCCGCCGGGTGACGCATCTTCACCGGCCGGGGTCGGGGTCGGGGTCGGGCGCCGCCGTCCCCGGCCGGTGAGGCCGCCGCGGGCCGCCTCCAGGCCGCCGCAGCCGGGTTCAGGCCGCCGTCTCCGGGTGGACCTGTTCGCGGGCGGCGCGGTACTGCTGGCGCACCGCCGAACCGATCGCCAGGTCCTGCTCCCCGTCCGGCTCGACGGTCTCGGCGTCCGGCAGCTCCCACTCCGGCGGCTCCGGGGTGCCGGCCAGCGCCCAGGCGGCCTGCCGGGCGGCCCCGCGGGCGGCGTGGGCGCCCGGCGGCGGCACCACGACCGGGACGCCGAACAGCGGCGGGGCGATGTGCCGGACGGCGGGCAGCCGCCCGGCCGCGCCGAGCAGGAACACCCGCCGCACCGCGACGCCCTGGGCGCGCAGCACGTCGAGGGCGTCCGCGATGTTGCACAGCATGCCCTCGACGGCGGCCCGGGCCAGGTGCTGCGGCGTCATCGACTCGGCCCGCAGGCCGGTCAGGGTGCCGGCCGCGTGCGGGAGGGCCGGCGTCCGCTCGCCGTCCAGGTAGGGGAGGAGCACCAGCCCGTACGCGCCGGGGGAGGAGTGCAGGGCGAGGTCGCTCAGGCCGTCCAGGTCCCGGCCGAGCATGGCGGCGGTGGCGCGGAGCACCTGGGCGGCGTTGAGGGTGGCGACCATCGGGAGGTGGCGGCCGGCGGCGTCGGCGAAGGAGGAGATCAGCCCGGTGGCGTCCACCACGGCCTGGTCGTGCACGGCGAAGATCGTTCCGGCGCTGCCGAGCGAGACCACCGCGTCGCCGGGGCGCAGCCCGAGGCCGAGCGCGGCGGCCATGTTGTCGCCGGTGCCGGCCGAGATCAGCAGGCCTTCGGGGGTGTGCCCGGCGGGTTCGGCGGGGCCGAGCACCTCGGGCAGCCGCAGCTCGTGGCCGAGCGCCAGCTCGACCAGGTCCTGCCGGTACTCGCCGGTGATCGGGGACCAGTAGCCGGTGCCGGAGGCGTCGCCCCGGTCGGTGGTGCGGCGCCTGGGGTGGCCGAGGAGCTGCCAGACCAGCCAGTCGTGCGGCAGCAGGACCTCGGCCACCCGGCGGGCGTTGGCCGGCTCGAACTCGGCCAGCCAGCGCAGCTTGGCGATGGTGTAGGTCGGGCTGGGGACGGCGCCGATCGCGGCGGTCCAGGCGGCCGGGCCGCCGAGCGCGTCCAGCAGCTTGGCGGCGGCGCCGCTGGAGCGCGGGTCGTTCCAGAGGATCGCCGGCCGGACCAGCACGCCGCCCGCGTCCAGGCCGATCATGCCGTGCTGCTGTGCGCTGACGCCGATGGCCCGGACGCCCTCCAGCAGGCCGCCGGCGGCGGCGTCGCCGAGCGAGTGCAGCCAGAGCTGCGGGTCGGTCTCGCCGGGGCGGGTGTCCGGGTCCTCGGGGACGGGGTGCGGCGCCTTGCCGGAGCGCAGGACGGCGCCGGTGTCGGCGTCGCACGCGACGATCCGGGTGCGGTTGGTCGAGCTGTCTATCCCCGCGACGATGGCCATGTCGAGATCATGCCTCAGCCCGGCCCGGGACGCGTCCGGGCCGGGTGAGGTGTTGCCCGTTCGGGACCGGACGCAGGGCCCTGGTACACCCTGGCGTCACCGTCCCGTCACGGGCGGAAGGTACCCCAGCCGTCGTCCTCGGCCCGGGAACGGTTGAAGTACGGCACCCGGTCGGTGACGGCGTTCGGCAGCCGGTCGCCGACCTTGTCCGCGACGGCGCCGGCGGCCTTCCCGGCGACCGCGCCGGCCTGCTGCCGGGCTCGGTCGGCCGCGCCCTGCACCGTGGGGTTCTGGGCGATCTTCCGGGTGACCTTCGTGATCTGGTCGTAGCGCCGGCGCCCGGCCCGGGAGCCCAGGACGTAGCCGGCCGCGAACCCCGCGGCCAACGACAGCTTCCACATGATCGGATCCACCCTCTCCTGGCGGCCTTCTGCCGCATTGCCCTACCCGTCCGTCGGGACGGCGAACCGTCCGTGCCCCCCAGCATCCCCGGGGGCCGTGCCGGGCGCGCGCCGGGCACGCCGGGCGGGAGCCCGGGGGCGGTCCGGGGGGCGGTCCGGCGAAAGCGATTGGCGGACCACCCCCCCGAGTGCGCTAATGTATGTCCCGCAGCGAGCGCCGAGGAGCCCGGGGAACCGGGGGCCGAGGCGGAAGCCGATCCCCCATAGCTCAATTGGCAGAGCAGCCGACTGTTAATCGGCAGGTTATTGGTTCGAGTCCAATTGGGGGAGCTCGGGAGAGGTCTTGCAAGAGGCCTCCTCCCGTCCGTGGTACGGAAGTTCGGTACCGCGATCCCGCATAGCTCAATTGGCAGAGCAGCCGGCTGTTAACCGGCAGGTTTTTGGTTCGAGTCCAAATGCGGGAGCTTCATCGGGTCCGCCCGGTGACTGCTCAGAGCGAAGGCCCCTCGGATGACCGGGGGGCCTTCGTGTTGTCTTCGTCACGTCGCGCCGTTCGTCACCTCGCGACGGCCGGGCGGCTCGGGTGGTCGCCTCTGGGGCTCAGGCGGTCGCCGCCCGGGTTCGGGTGGTCGCCTCCCGGGCTCAGGCGGTCGCTTCCCGGTAGAGCGCGGAGACCCGCTGGTCGAAGGTGACGCTGTAGGAGGTGCCGGCCGTCTCGCCGCCCTCCTGGTAGCCGCCGATCACGCCGACGACCGTGCCGCTGTCCGTCACCCACGGGCTGCCGCTGGTGCCGTCGGTGTAGCCGTCGCAGTCGAAGCGCTCCTGGGTCGGGCTCTGCGAGCGGGTCCTGGCCGCGCAGGTGATCGGCTCGTCGCGCTCGTTCGGGTAGCCGGTCACCGAGACGGCCAGCCCGAAGCCCTGGCCGGTGGCGATCGGGTTGCCGCCGACGGCGTCCTCGACCTGCTTGCCGCCGACCGTGCCCACGGTGACGAAGGCCACGTCGTACTCGGGGTCGTCGTCGTCCGCCCAGCGCGGGTCGACGGTGATCGACTTCACCGGCCAACTGCCGTGCGGGATGAAGCCGTTGCGGTAGCCGGGGGTGAACACCAGGCCGTCCAGCAGGCCGATCCGGCGGTTCTGCACGCAGTGCGCCGCGGTGACCAGCAGGTTGTGCCTGGGGCTGCGGACGACGCTCGCCGTGCAGGCCCGGGGGCCCTGCGCCGTCCGGACCGAGAGGGTGCCGATCCGGTCGCGGGTGCTGCTCTGCTGCGCGACCTCGGCGGCGGGCGCCTGGTCCTGCTCGCCGCCGTCGCACGCGGTTCCGGCGGCGAGCAGCAGGGCCGCCAGCGCGACCGTCCGTGCGGCGCGCGGGGGCCGTGCCGGGCGGGGGGCCATCGGGGCTCCGTCTCGTTCCTCGGGGCGGGCACCGGGTTCGTGCGTTCCGCCGTTCGAGAGGAAGATCTATCAGGCCGTGCCCGGCGGCGCCACTGCCGCCCCTCCGGTCAGCCGGTGGCCCGGTCGTAGAGCGCCTGGACGCGGTCGCCGAAGTAGCTGCTGTACGAGGTGTCCGGGCTGTCGCCGCCCTGCTGGTAGCCGCCGATCACGCCGACCACGGTGCCGGTCCTGGTGCTCGGGTCGAAGTCGGTCACCCAGGGGCTGCCGCTGGTGCCGCCGGTGTAGTCGGGGCAGTCGATCCGCAGCTGGGTGGAGCTCTGCTCGGTGGTGTTGTTGGCGCAGGTGATCGGGACGTCGCTGGTGCCGGGGTAGCCGGTGATCCGCACGGGCAGCTGGTAGCCGAGGCCGACGCCCAGCTTGTTGGCGCCGAGCACCTGCTGCACCTGCTGCCCGTTCTGGGCCTGGACGACCGCGAAGGCGACGTCCACGTCCGGGTCGGCGTGGTCCTTCCAGCCGTCGTCGACGGTGACGGCGATCAGCGGCCAGACGCCGCTGGGGGTGTCGCCGTTGCGGTAGCCGGGGACGAAGACGAGGTCGCTGCGCTGACCGAGTTGGGGGTCCCAGACGCAGTGCGCGGCGGTGACGATGAGGTTGAGCCCGGCGCTGTCGACGACGCTGGCGGTACAGAAGTGGTCGCCGTCCGCGTTGCGGGTGAAGACGGCGCCGACCAGGCCGTTGAGCACGGTGGGCCTGGCGGTGCGGGTGACCCCGGTGTGCCTGGCGACGGCGCCCCTGAGCCGCTGCCGGCTCCAGCCGTGGCCGCCGCCGGAGGCCGAGGCGGATCCGGAGGGGCGGGCGGAGGGGCGGGTGGAGGGGGTGGCCGGAGCCGAGCTGACCGTCGGCGCGCCCCCGCCGGGCCCGGCCGAGGTGGTGCAGCCCGCCGCGGCCAGCAGCACCGCGAGCGCCCCGGCGGCGGCTCCCGTCCCACGTGTCGTCATCCGTCCAGGCTGCCCGTGGGGCCGTCCGGGCGCCACCCGAACTGCGCAACCAGGACAGGCGCACGCCTGTGCGCACCCGTGCGCGCCCCCGGCGCGCACCACGGGTGATCGACCGGCTATGCTGCCCGGGACGTCCTTTCGGGGCCGTCTGCTGCTGCCGTGGTCGACGACCGGCGCACGCGGCGAACCGGGGCGGTAGCTCAGCCGGTTAGAGCAGGGGACTCATAATCCCTTGGTCGTGGGTTCGAGTCCCACCCGCCCCACCTCAGCCACTGATCGATCGTTGGATCGATCATCAGACAAAACAGTGGCTTGATCTGGCAGAACGGCTCCAGTTCCGGTCGGAACTGTAGAGCATCGGCCAGCCGCTCAGGGCTCGGCGCGCCGGGATTCACCCGCCAGTGGACACGGCCAGGGGTTCGCCCCCGGGCTGTCGGCAGCGTCCCGGCCGAGTGGTGCCGCCCGTCCACCGGGCGCAGCCAAGCCGCGCCGTTGCCCGCCTGTGGAGGGGGCTGTGATGGATGGGCGCGATCAGGACCGTCTTGAGTTTCCGTCGGGGGAGCCGGCCGGCTCCAGGTCCGGGCGTGGACTCTCAGGTGAACCTCGAATCCATGGAATTCCTTTATTTATGAGCGCCATCCTGAAATCTGGCAGTATGTCTGATTCTTCGATCCGAGAGGGCTTCCGACCAGTGGGTCTTAGCCGGTCGAGGGTGGTTCGACTATTGCCCGAAAATCGCCCGTCGGTCATAGATTCAAGCGGAATCTTTGCATCCGAACCGGTGGTCCGGAGTTCCTCCCGCAGGGGCGGGGGTTGCCCATCCGGCGCGTGATAGGGTCCTGAATTCGTGACCCGGCGCATACCAGGCCGGGCCGGCTTGGGGGGAATCCAGGTGGCCCGGTGTCGTCGGGTCGCCATCGCAATTCGGGCGCGCCGGCGAGGGACGCATGCGTGAAGGTGTGCAGTCGCCAACCCGTGCCAGGGGCTGTCGGCGCGACTTGTGCTTTCTTCACACACCATGCCCGGACTCACCGGACCATCGGTTCTGAGGATTCCGGGTCTTCTGACCGGGGGGATGAGAAGAACCGTGTACTTTCGCGTTCTCGGAGCACTTGCAGTGGAGACGGACGGTGGGACGCCGCGCACTCCGCGGGCGTTGAAGCTCCGGGCCTTGCTGGCGCTGTTGTGCCTGAACGACGGCCGCCCACTGTCCGCGCCGCAGCTCATCGACGCCCTATGGTCGGGGACGCCGCCGCGCACCGCGTCCACCGCCCTGCAGGTGTACGTCTCCCGGCTCCGCAAGCATCTGGTGGGTGCGGGCTTCGACGTGTCCGGGCTGCTGACCAGGCCGCCCGGCTACATGATGGAACTCGCCCCGCTCACCCTGGACCTGCACAGCTTCGAATCGCTGTGCCTGCGTGCCGGGGAGCTGCGGGCGGCGGGCCGGCTGGAGGAGGCCTCGCTGCTGCTCTCCCAGGCGCTCGGGCTGTGGACCGGCCCGGCACTGGCGGACCTGTCCACGGTTCCGGCATTGCAGAGCCTGGGTCACCAGCTGGACGAGAAGCGGTCGGCCGCGCTGGAGGAGCGGGCCGAGACGGAACTGCTCCTGGGACGGCACAAGCCGCTGGTCGGCGAGCTCTACGGGTTGATCGACGAACAGCCGATGCGGGAGACCTTCCACGGTCTTCTCATGCTTGCGCTGTACCGCAGTGGCCGACCGGCCGAAGCCCTCATGATCTACAACCGCATCCGGCGCGTCCTCATCGACGAGATCGGCATCGAACCGGGGCCCAGGCTGAGGCAGTTGCAGCAGTCGGTCTTGGCGCGGGACGCCGGCCTCGAAGAGCACACACTCGCCCATCTCGCCTGCTGAACGGGCTAGCCGCATCCCTATGACTCGTCCGGTCCCGCGACGCGCTCCGCTCGGGGGGCCGGGCGAGTCGTGCCGGCTTCCGCCCCCGCGATCCCCTGCCGCAGCGGCTTGCGGCCCCACCGGGGCCGGCCGAGGGTGATGAAGGCCTCCGCCTGCATCGCCGCGAGACCGATCCGCGGCAGATCGCGGGTGTGCGGGAAGACCAGGAAGCGCGGCACCCACTCCGGCTGGAACTTCGCGTTGAACTTGTACAGCGACTCGATCTGGAACCAGCGCGAGAGCAGTACGAGCAGCCCTCGCCAGGCCCGCAACACCGGTCCCGCGCCGAGCCGTTCTCCCCGGGCCAGGGCTGAGCGGAACATTGCGAAGTTGAGCGAGACCCGGCGTATCCCGAGTGCAGGCGCCGCCTGCAGAACGGCGACGATCAGCAGCTCGTTGAGGCCGGGGTCGGCGGCGCGGTCCCGGCGCATCAATTCCAGCGAGATTCCGTCGGGGCCCCAGGGCACGAAGTGCAGTACGGCTGCGAGGTCGTCGGCATCCGGCTTCCCGCCCGCCTCGCCCGATTCGGCGTCCGGGGACTGGTGTGCGGTGACCACCACGCAGCCGGTGTCCTCCGCGTCGCCGAAGCGGCCGAGGGCGGTGGAGAAACCTCGCTCGATGTCGGTGCCGCGCCAGCGGGCCGCTGCGGCCGCGATCCGCGCCCGCTCCGCGTCGTCGAGATCGCAGACCCGGCGGACCTTGCAGGAGTAGCCGTTGCGCTCGACGCGTTTGACCATCTGGCGCACATTGCGCATGACCCGCCCGCTCAGTGAGAAGTCGGCCGTGTGCACAACCGCTTCATCACCCAACTCCAGAGCGTCCAGTCCCGCTTCGCGCGTCCACACCTCGCCGCCGGTTTCGCCGCACCCGATCACGGCGGGCACCCAGGCGTGCCGCCTGGCCTCGTCCATGAACGCTTTGATCGCTCCGGGCCAGGCTTCGACGTCGCCGATGGGGTCGCCGGAGGCGAGCATCACACCGGACTCGACGCGGTAGGCGATGGCGGCCTTGCCGGTCGGCGAGAGCAGGACGCTCTTGTCACGCCGCAGCGCGAAGTACCCCAGCGAGTCGCGCGCCCCGTGCCGTTCGAGCAGCTCACGTACCCGGGCCTCGTCGTCCGCGGAGAGCTCCGCCAGCGGTTTCTCGGGCCGCAGGAACAGGTAGGAAGTGGTCAGCAGGGTGATCAGACCGAGCGCGCCGAGTGAGTAGCCGACCAGGTCCGCGACCCGGTCCGAGGTGTAACGCACCGGCCCCTCGACTCCGACGAGCCCGTACGCGGTGTGCTGCAGCCGCTCCTCCAGTGAGGGCGAGCCGGCCTCGTAATCCGGGTGCACATTGGTGATCAGCAGCCCCAGTGCGAGGGAGACGCCGCCCACCGTGATGAAGCTCAGCAGCGCTCGCCAACGGGTGCGCGGGTCGGACAGCGCGTAGAACTCCCGCCGGTACAGCAGCATCACCAGGAGCAGCGCGAACGACACCACACCGGTGGCGGTGGTGTGCCACCGCAGGAGGTGCAGCAGCCCACCCACCGGGAGCAGCACGACCACCGCCCGCCAGGCCCGCCGCTTGCGGCGGCGCAGCGCGTGCGCCAGCAGTACGAGCAGCACGCCGACCATCAGCGAGCCGACCGCGGTCACCGTGGTGGTGCCACCGGGCAGTTGACCGGCCAGCAGGCGCACCCGACTGTGGCGGAAGCCGGGGAAGACGGCGGCCGCGAGGTCGATCAGCCCGATCAACAGGCAGGCGTACGCGGCGAGGGCGGGGACGCGCGGCCGGGACGCTGGGGTGGCCAGGTTGCGAAGGGTGTGCGCTGCCGGGCGACGACTCGTGGCCGGACCCGGGCGGGGAGGCGCTGGATTGTTCATAGAGCGCGAATCTAAAGCCGGATCAGAGGATTTCAGTCATCCTGAAGAATGAGATCCGGCGGGATTAAGGGGCGCTTTAGTGGAGTGAAATGCAAGTGGCGTGCATGTGGAGGTTTAGCGCCCGCGTCTAGCATTCTTCTCGCAGTGGAGTCAGGCGGAGCCGGTTTGTCCGGTCGGGATCGCGATGATGCGATTTGCTTCCCGTTGCTTCCCGGCTTTTCCGTGTGTCCTCCACATTCCGTCCTTGTGTTCGGCGGGAATCCGCCGGCCGGTGCGCACCATGAGGAGTGTGAGAGAAGTGTCAGGGTCCGGATCCGGCGATATGCGCCTTCCCGTGTCAACGGCCCAGCGTGAGATGTGGCTGGCCGAACAGGTCGATCCGACCGCTCCACAACAACGCGTCGGTGAGTACCTGGAACTCCACGGGGCCATCGACCGGCGGGTCTTCGAAACGGCGATGCGGCAGGCCGTCGCGGAGGCCGTCCCGATGCACGCCCTGTTCGTCGAGGAGGACGGTGAGCCCCGGCAGAGCGTGACCCCCTTCTCCGACTGGGAGTTTCCGGTCCTCGACGTCTGTGGCGAACCGGACCCCGAGGCCGCCGCGCTGGCCTGGATGCGGGCCGACCTGTCCCGCCGGATGGACCTTTCCCGAGGGCCGCTCTTCTCCTACGCGCTGCTCAGCCTGGGGCCGGATCGCAGCTTCTGGTACCTCAGCGCCCACCACGCGGTCGCGGACGGGCACACGGGAGCCCTGATCGCCCAACGGGTGTCCGAGCTCTACGCCGCCATGACCGCGGGACTCCCCCTGCCGGCCAGCCGGTTCGGGGCCATCCGGGAGATGCTGGCGGACGACGCGGACTACCAGGCCTCCGACCGGGGCGCGGTGGACCGGGCGTACTGGACGACCCGGTTCGCGGACGGACCGGAAGTCGCCACCCTCGCCTCCCAACCGCCGGGCGGGCCCGCCGCGCAGGGGCAGACCAGTCACACCGGCAGCCTCTCCGTAGCCGAGACCGAGCAGCTCAAGGCCGCCGCCCGCTCGGCCCGCACCCACTGGTCCGTGCTGGTGATCGCCGCCGCGGCCGCCCAGGTCCACCGGCTCGCCGGCGCACAGGACGTCATCCTGAGCTTGCCGATGGCCGCCCGCACCGATGCCGCGGCGCGCACCACTCCGGGGATGTACTCCAACGCCCTGCCCCTGCGCGTCACGGTCCGCCCGGACCTCACGCTGCACGAGCTCATCCGTGAAGTCGCCGGTGGATTCCGGGAGATGATCCGACATCAGCGTAACCGGGGTGAGCGCCTGGGGCGCGACCTCGGCTTGCCGGACACGGGGCGTTACCGGACCGGTCCCATGGTCAACATCATGGCCTTCGACTACGACCTGCACTTCGCCGGTCGGCCCGCCATTGCCCACCACCTGACCCAGGGGATCGTCGAGGACCTGTCGTTCACGGCCTTCGACCGCTCGGACGGCCTGGGGCTGCGCATCGATCTGGTCGCCAACTCGGCCCGCTACGAAGCCGACGAGCTGGCCGCACAGCACGCGCGCTTCCTGCGTTTCCTACGTGCCTTCAGCACGGACCGGGACATGCGGGTCGGCTCCGTCGATCTGCTCACCGAGGGTGAGCGGATCCGGTTGCTCACCGAGCTCGGCGGCCCCGAGCACGAGTACCCGGAAGCCGGCCTCCCGGAGCTGTTCGCCCGGCAGGCCGAGGACACCCCGTACCTGCCGGCCGTGGTCTCGGCGGAGACCACGCTGACCTACCGGGAGCTGGATACCGCCTCGAACCGGCTCGCCCGGCTCCTCATCTCGCGGGGTGTCGGGCCCGAGCGGATCGTCGCCGTCGCGTTGCCCCGTTCGGCCCTTCTCGCCGTTGCCGTCCTCGCCGTCCTCAAAGCGGGCGGCTGCTATCTCCCCGTTGATCCCGAATACCCTGCCGAGAGGCTGTCGTTCATGCTGAGCGACACCGTGCCCGCCGTCGTGCTGACCACTGTGGACACGGCCCGGCGGCTGCCGCACACGGACGCCCCCCGGCTGATCCTCGACGACTCCGGCACCCTGGGCGAGCTGGATCAGTTGGCCGGCACGGAGATCGACGACGAGCAGCGGCTGGGCCGGCTCGACCCGGGGCATCCCGTGTACGTCATCTACACCTCTGGCACCACCGGCCGGCCCAAGGGCGTGGTGATGCCCGGGCGGGCGATGGTCAACCTCCTGTCGTGGCACGACGAGGCCTTCCCCTCGGCCGCCGGGGCCAGGGTCGCCCAGTTCACCGCGCTCAGTTTCGACGTGTCCGTGCAGGAGATCCTGTCCGCGGTGCTGTTCGGCAAGACCCTGGTGGTGCCGGCCGACGAGGTCCGGCGCGACCCCAAGCTGCTCGCCGCCTGGCTTGACGCGGAGCGCGTGAACGAGCTCTTCGCCCCCAACCTCGTCTTGGAGGCGCTGTGCGAGGCGGCCCTCGACCAGGGGTGGAGCATCCCGTCGCTGCGGGTCCTGGCGCAGGGCGGTGAGGCGCTCACCCCGAGCCGCCAGGTACGCGAGTTCGTGCGGAGCCGCGCCGGGCGTCGGCTGCACAATCACTACGGCCCGAGCGAGACCCATCTGGTGACGGCCCACACCCTGGCGGCGGACGTCGACGCGTGGCCGCCCGCCGCCCCGATCGGTCGGCCGATCCCCAACATCAGGGCGTACGTCCTGGACGCCAGCCTGGGCCTGACTCCGGAGGGGGTGCGCGGAGAGCTGTACCTCGCCGGGGCCGGGGTGGCCCGGGGCTACCTGAACCGCCCCGGACTCACCGCCGTACGGTTCGTCGCCGACCCGTACGGGCCGCCGGGAAGCCGGATGTACCGGACCGGGGACGTGGCCCGCTGGCTGCCCGACGGGCAGCTGGAGTACCACGGTCGGTCCGACGACCAGATCAAGATCCGTGGATTCCGGATCGAGCCCGGAGAGATCAGGTCGGCCCTCGCCGCCTGCCCCGGTATCGTCCACGCCGAGGTGGTGGCCCACGAGGTCAGGCCCGGGGACCGGCGGCTCGTCGGATACGTCGTACCGCAGACGCAGGGGTGCGACACGGCCGCGGTGCGCGAGTTCGTCCGGGCGAGGTTGCCGGCCCACCTGGTGCCCTCGGCCGTCGTCGAGCTGGCGGAGCTTCCGCTCACGCCGAACGGAAAGCTGGACCGCCGGGCGCTGCCCGAGCCCCGGCTCACCGGCGGCGCACCGGCCCGCGAACCGGCCACCGAGCAGGAGCGGGTCCTGTGCGGCCTCTTCGCCCAGGTACTGGAGGTGCCCGCGGTCGGTGTCGACGAGAACTTCTTCGACCTCGGCGGGCACTCCCTCCTCGCCGCCCGCCTCGTCGCGCGGATCAGGGCCGCGCTCGGCACGCCGCTGGAAGTGCACGCCCTGTTCGAGTCCCCGAGCCCGGCCGGGCTCGCACGGCGGATCGCGGACCCGTCGTCCGGCGCCGCGCCGCAGTCCTTGTTGCCGTTGCGCGCGGAGGGCTCCCGGCCTCCGCTGTTCTGCGTCCACCCGGCTGCCGGAATGGGCTGGCCGTACGCGGGGCTCCTGCCGCACCTCGGCCCCGACCAGCCCGTGTACGCGCTCCAGGCGCGGCGCGGCCCCGGTGAGACGCCGGGCTTCCCGGCCACCGTCGAGGACATGGCCGCCGACTACGTGGCACAGATCCGTGCGGTGCGCCCCGAGGGCCCCTACCGGATACTCGGCTGGTCCTTCGGCGGGCTGGTGGCCCACGCCATGGCCACCCTCCTGGAGCGCGAGGGCAAGGCGGTCGACCTGCTCGTGATGGTGGACTCCTATCCCGTGGACGACCGGCTCCGGGCCGACATGCCCAGGTTCAGCGAGGACGAGTTCGGCCGCTCCCTGCTCCAGTCGGTCGGCGACGACGATTCCCTCCTCGGGGACGACCGGGCCCGGGCCGTGCTCCGCGACGTCTACCGCAACGACCTCGACCTGATGGCCGGGTTCAGGCCCGGCAGATTCGACGGCGGATTGCTGTTCTTCCGAGCTGCGGAGTCCGACCCCGGCGACCCGTACGAACCGGGCCGCAGCACCGCAACAGCCTGGGCGGGCCACATCGGCGGCTCGGTCGAATCCCACGACGTGCCAGCCACCCACCACCGCATGATGAGGCCGTCGGCCCTGGCGGAGATCGGGCCGGTCCTCGCCGCGCGGCTGCGGCCCGCGGACGCGTAACGGCCCCGCCCCGAGGCGACGGCCCCACCAACCCCGGCGCACCCGCGCCCCGAGGACCAGGAGGTCCACCGCATGACAACCACCCCGACCCACCCCGAGCACCCTGGCGTCGACGCTGCGCTGGCAGACGTACGGTCGCTGGCCCGCCGCGGCATCGAGGGCCGGACGGACTATCACGGCCCCCGGCTCCTGCGCAGGCTCGTGGAGGGCAGGCAGGGCGGCCCGTACGAGCACTTCGAGGTACGTCCGTCGGGACCGCTGATCGGCGCCGAGATCCACGGCATCGACCTGCGCACCCCGGTGAGCGACGAGGTGTTCGGCGAGCTGGACCGGGCCCTGCTCGAATGGAAGGTGCTGTTCTTCCGCGATCAGGACCTCACCGCTGAGCAGCAGCGAGCCTTCGCGTCCCGATGGGGCGCGATCGAGGGGCACCCGTTCCTGCCGGCGGGTACCGGCGAGGACGTCGTGCGACTGGAGAAGGGCAAGCAGAACCCCGGCTTCGAGAACGTCTGGCACTACGACTTCCCGTGGATCGAGCGCCCCCCGCTCGGCGCCGTCCTGCGCATGGTGGAACTGCCCGAAGGGGGCGGCGGCGACACCCTGTTCACGGATGCGGCCGCCGCGTACGACAACCTCCCGGACGAGGTGAAGGCGCGCATCGACGGGCTGAAGACGGTCAACGACTTCACCCCGTCGGCCAACTACCGCGAGTTGATGACCGACGAGCAGCGGGCGCACTTCCAGGGGGTCTACCCGCCGGTGGAACACCCGCTGGTGCGCACCCACCCGAAGACCGGGCGCAAGACACTGTTCCTGACGTCGATCTTCACCACCCACATCGCGGGCCTGCCGGCCGACGAGAGCGAGGAGCTGCTGGCCTACCTCTTCCGCCAGCTGGAGTACCCCGAATACCAGGTGCGCTTCCGCTGGGAGGCGAAGTCCATCGCGTTCTGGGACAACCGGGCCGTGCAGCACTACGCCACCTCGGACTACCACCCGAACCGCCGGGTTGTGGACCGGACCGCGATCGCCGGCGACCGGCCGTTCTGACCTGAGCACTCGGCCTGGCACGCCCCGCACCCGCCACTCACGTCATACGGAGGAACATCCATGCATCTCAGCGAAGAACAGATCACCCGGTACCACGAGGACGGATTCCTCCTCGTCGAGTCCGTGCTGGACGACCGGGAGGTGGAACGGCTTCGGGCCGCGTTCCAGCGCGACTGCCGTGTCCACGGTCCGCAGGTGATCAGGGAGGAGTCCCGGGACGAGGTGCGCGCGGTGTACGCGTCGCACCACCGGCAGCCCGAGTACGCCGGGCTGATCCGGGACCCCCGGATGCTCGCGCCGGTGCGGCAACTGCTCACGGACGACGTGTACGTGTACCAGCTCAAGATCAACGCCAAGCCGGCGTTCGGCGGCGAGAAGTGGTCCTGGCACCAGGACTACGTCGCCTGGCGCCTCGCCGACCGGTTGCCCGCCCCGCTTCAGGTCAACGTCGGTGTCTTCCTCGACGCCGTCGACGAGTTCAACGGCCCCATGATCTTCGTGTCCGGGTCGCACCGCCACGGCCCGATGCGCGGCAGCCGTACGGCCGAGGCCAAGTCCGCCCAGCACCTGGACCCGGAGGACATCGCGCTGACTCCTGACCAGCTCTCCACCCTGGTCGCCGAGCGTGGCATGGTCAGCCCCAAGGGCCCGGCCGGCTCCATCGTCTTCTTCTCGCCCGAGATCGTGCACGGCTCCGCACCCAACATGTCGCCCTTCCCACGCCGACTGCTCATCGCCACCTACAACGACACCGCCAACCTGCCGAGCTGGACCGGTGAGCCGCGCCCCGACTACGTCGTGTGCCGGGACACCGGGCCCCTGCGCATCCTCGACGCCCCTTTCCTCGACGTCCTCGAAGGGGTGTCGGCGTGATGCGCGGGAAAGCCGTCGTCCTGGAGGAGTTCGGCCGGCCGCTCGCGCTGCGGGAGTACGAGGTCCCGTCGGCCCCGGCCGGGGGGATGCTCGTGGCCTGCCGCCACGGCGGCATCTGCGGCACCGACCTCCACCTCCAGCAGGGCCATCTGCCGATCCCCACCCCGTTGGTCCTCGGCCACGAAGGCCTCGGCACCGTCCACGAGCTCGGTCCAGGCGCCCCCGAACACGATGCCACGGGAACCGCACTGCAAACCGGCGACACCGTGATGTGGGCCTCCTCGATCGCCTGCGGCTCCTGCGTCCCGTGTCGGCTGCACCGTGAGCCGACCCTGTGCGAGAACCGCCGCACCTACGGGGTCAACCGCTCCACCACCGACGGCCCCGAGCTCTCGGGCGCCTGGGCCGAGTTCATCGTGCTGCAGGCCGGCACCACCGTCGTGAAGCTGGACGACGGCATCGACCCGCTCGCCGCCATGTCCCTGGCCTGCGCGGGGCCGACCGTCGTGCACGCCCTCCACGAGCGCAGGCCGGTGCGCCTCGGCGAGACGGTCGTGGTCCAGGGCAGCGGCCCGGTGGGCCTCGCGGCCGCCGCGTTCGCCCGGCTTGCCGGGGCTGCCAAGGTCATTCTGGTGGGCGGTCCGGACAGCCGACTGGCCCTCGCGGCCGCCGCAGGCATCGGCGACGTGCACCTCGACATCACCGCGCCCGGCGACGCCGAGGCAGTCCTGGACCGGGTCCGCGCGGAAACCGGAGGAACCGGGGCCGACCTCGTGATCGAGTGTGCGGGCGTGCCCGCGGCGGTCGCGCAGGGCCTCACCCTCGCCCGCCGGGGCGGCTCCTACCTGGTCATCGGCCAGTACACGGACGCAGGTGACACCCTGCTCAACCCGCACCAGATCGTGTACCGGCAGCTCGATGTCGTCGGATCCTGGGCGTTCACCGGCGCGCACCTCGTCGAGTACGTACGCCTGCTGCCCGCCCTCACGGCCCGCTTCGACCTGGGCAGCCTGGTGTCGTCCTACCCGCTGCACGACCACGGGGCCGCGCTCGCGGCCGTGGCGGACGGTTCGGTGATGAAGGCGGTCCTCACGAACCGGTAGGCGTGTGCGAGGTGGTACGCGTGGGGGGGGGGCCGGCCGGGGGGGGGGGGGGGGACCCCCCACACCCCCCCCCCCCCCACAACAGAGAGGGGGGGGGAGAGAAAAAGAAGACACACACCCACAACCCCAAGAAGGGGGGAGGT
>NZ_JBHWIR010000164.1:0-6202 GCF_042731835.1 Kitasatospora sp. NPDC059817
GAGTGCGTGCATCGCAAGGCGGAGGAGGGAGTCCATGCGGAGTATCGGCGACCGACGACAACGCGGCGAGGTGCGTGCTCCGACGCCGCGCGCCCGGCGTGATCCGAAAGAGAGCCCCTAGGCCGTTCGGCTGGCCCCGGGGCCGGGGCGGGGGCAGGCTGGGGGGTGAGAGACAGACCCGGCCCTGCCGCACCCCGGCTCGGAGCGCGCCCGGACCGGCCGAGGAGACGGAGCCCGCCATGACCGACATGAGCGAACGGGCCGAGATGAGCACGGACCGTGACGAGGACGTCCGCGCCGCGGATCCCGAAGAGGGCATCACCTCGATGCAGAACCTGCACGCGCAGGACACCTCCCAGGCGGAGGGCGAGCCCACCCTGGAGGAGTCCGGTCCGGACCGCTGAACAGCTGTGAGCACCCGACCGCCCGGTGGGACCGGGCGGTCTTCGCGACCGCAGGTGTCGCTGCCCGGACAGCGGCTCACCGGCGGGGGAGGATAAGCGCATGACCGAACACGATCAAAACGGCAGGCAGGCCCGACCGCCCGTCGACCCGCGCACGTCGTGGGCGACCTGGACCACCCAGTCGATCATCAGCGGCCCCGGCGGGGTCGCCACCACCGAGATCGGCCCCATCTCCGGCGACCTCACCGTGCACACCACCTGGGTGGACGGCGAGGCCCGGCTCACCGTCCAGTACTCCGGCGCGCTGGACTGGTACACGGTGACCGGCAGCCCCGTCCCGGCGGCCGACGAGACCACCGCGCGGGCGATACACCAGGCGATGGTGAACGGCGTCAAGGCCGGCCGGGGCGCGGCCGCCCCGGCCCCGCCGGACAGGCTCTAGCCAGGAGCCCCCCGCCGGACAGGACCCCACCAGAAACCTCAGTCCCCCGGGACGACCTCGCCCCGCACCGCCGGCGCCGCGGCGGCCCAGTAGGCGCGGTCGACCGGGGGACGCGCACGCAGGTCCGCGCGGACCTCGCCGGCCAGCCGGCGGGTGTCGCGCCGGTTGACGGTGGCGCCGATGCCGGCGCCGACCAGCAGCGGGGTGAGCGACGGCAGGCGGCGCAGCGAGCTGCGGGTGAGCCGGCGGCTGAGCTGCTGGCGCACCTCCGCCCCGAGCGCCAGGGCGGCGAACCCGGCCGGCCGGGACAGCAGCCTCGCGTCGATCCCCCGGCGGTTCGCCCAGGCGCTCAGGTAGGCCCCGGCCCGCTGGGTGACACTGCCCGGCGCCCGGGCGCCGTAGACCTCGTGCAGTTCGGCGATCAGCTTGATCTCCACGGCCGCGACGGCGAGCGTCTCGGCCGCGATCTCCACCGGCATCGCGGGCGGCACCGGCAGCATCGCCGCCGCGCCCACGCCGGCGCCGAGCGCGCCGGAGGCCCGGGCCGCGCCGGTGACCAGCAGGTCGGCCAGCGCCTCGGGGTCGGCCGCGCCGGGGTGCTGGGCGCGCAGCGTGGCGAGGTCGCGCACGGGGATCCGCGGCGCGGCCTGCACCAGCTGCTCGGTGAGGGCCCGGCCGCCGAACGCGGCACCCTTGGCGGCGACCCGGCCACCCCGGCCGAGCAGGTGGGCCACGTTCGCCACCAGGGCCCGGCCACGGCCACGGCCGGCCCGGTACTCGGCGATCTGCCACTCGCCCTCGGGCTGCTCGGCCTGCTCGACCAGTTCGGCGAGCTCGCCGGCCAGGCCGGCGTCGGGCACGGGGGCGGGCACGGGGGTCGGGGCGGGCTCGGGGACAGGCCTGGAACGTCCGGGTTTACGGAAGACTGCCATGGATGTCCGGTACCCCCTCCGCCCCCGGGGTACGCCCTACCCCGTGATCTCGACCCCGCGCCAGAACGCCACCCGGCCGCGGATCTCCTCGGCCTCCGGCTTCGGGTCGGCGTAGTACCAGGCCGCGTCGGGGTTGGTCCGCCCGTCCACGTCCAGCGTGTAGTAACCGGCGGTGCCCTTCCAGCCGCAGACGGTGGTGGTGTCGGACGGGCGCAGGAATTCGGTCCGGACGGATTCGACCGGAAAGTAGTGGTTGCCCTCGACGACGACGGTCTCGTCGCTCTCGGCGACGACGGTGCCCTGCCAGCGCGCTGTGGTCATGCCGCCGATTCTGCCCCAGGGGCGGACGGCACCCGGGTGGTTCGCGGAAATCGTCCGCGGATGCCGGACGGCCGGACAGCAACCAGGGCAGCGGCCAGGGCAACGGTCAGGGCAGCGGCTCGGCGTGGACCGGCAGGTGCGGCGACTGGTGGCCGCCGCTGGCGAGCATCCGGACCTCGCCGGCATTGCTGATCTCGGCACGGACGATGCCGCTGGCGTCCTCGTACACCGGGTGTCCGCCTGGGCCCGTCGCGCTGGTGCGGACGACCACGACGACGTCCTGCGGGGCCTGGGTGCCGGGGGTGCCGGGGAAGGTGAGCACGTAACGGTTCGCGGGGGTCATCTCCATCTCCTGTCCCGATTGTCCCGATCTCCTGGTCCCGATGCGCGGCCGCGGTCGCCGGGCCCGCCGAACGGCGGTCGGCCTACGCGGTCGCCTCGGCGGCCCGGGCGGGCGCGCCGCGGACCTCCAGCTCGGTGAGCAGCCGGGCGGTGGCCTCGGCGACCGCGTCCACGGCCCGGTCGAAGGCCTCGCGGTTGTGCGCCGCCGGGGCGCGGAACCCGGACACCTTGCGGACGTACTGCAGCGCGGCGGCGCGGAAGTCGTCCTCGTCGGCGTCGAGCGTCACCGGCGGGCGCAACGTCTTGATGTTGCGGCACATGCACCCAGTCTCGCGCGTGGACGCCGTACTGGCGACCCCCTCCCGTCACACGCACCTCACGGCGGCGTCATCCGGCCGGATTAGGATGCCGGACGAACGAATCCCCCCGTCCCGCCGCGCCTCCCCGTCCGCGGGCGTCACCCCGGAGTCACCCCCTTGCCTCTCGCGCTGCTCGCGCTGGCCGTCACCGCGTTCGCCATCGGCACCACCGAATTCGCCGCCATGGGCCTGCTCCCCCAGGTCGCCGACGATCTGCACGTCTCCATCCCGCAGGCCGGCTGGCTGATATCCGCGTACGCGCTGGGCGTGGTCATCGGCGCCCCGCTGCTCACCGCGCTGGCCTCCGGCCGGCCGCGCAAGGCGGTGCTGGTGGCGCTCGCCGGGCTGTTCGCCACCGGCAACCTGCTGTGCGCGCTCGCACCGGACTTCTGGACGCTGGCCGCCGCCCGGCTGATCACCGGACTGCCGCACGGCGCGTTCTTCGGGGCCGGCGCGGTGGCCGCGGCCGAACTGGTGGCCCCCCACCGCCGGGCCCGGGCGGTGGCCGTGATGTTCTCCGGCCTGACCATCGCCAACATCGTCGGCGTGCCGGCCGCCACGCTGCTGGGCCAGCACCTGGGCTGGCGGGCGACCATGCTGGTGGTCGTCCTGATCGCCGCCGCCGGGACGCTCGCCATCGCCCGGCTGGTGCCGTCGCTGCCCTCCCCCGGCCAGGCCGGGCTGCGGCACGAGCTGCGGGCCTTCCGGGACGGGCAGCTGTGGCTGGCGCTGGCCACCGTGGTGTTCGGCTGCGGCGGCTTCTTCGCCTGCTACAGCTATATCGCGCCGCTGCTCACCGAGGTCTCCGGGTACGCCACCGGCTCGGTGACGCTGGTGCTGGCGCTGTTCGGCGTGGGGATGACGATCGGCAACGTGATCGGCGGGTTCGCGGCCGACCGGGCGCTGCGCCCGACGGTCTGCGCCGCCTTCGTGCTGCTGGCCGCCACCCTGGCGCTGTTCGCGGTGACCGCGCACGCCCGCTGGTCGGCCGCCGTCACGGTGGTGCTGATCGGGCTGTTCGGCTTCGCGATCGTGCCGGCGGTGCAGACGCTGGTCCTGCAGAAGGCGCGCAGCGCGCCGACGCTGGCCTCGGCGACGGTGCAGGGCGCGTTCAACCTGGCCAACGCGCAGGGCGCCTACTTCGGCGGGCTGGCCCTGGACGCCGGGTTCGGCTGGACGGCGCCGACCCTGGTGGGCGCCGTCCTGGCCGCTTCGGGCGCGCTGATCGCGGTGCTCGCCTGGGCGGCCGACCGGCGCCGGTCCGTGCCCGCCGCACCCGAGCGGGCCGCGGCGGCTCCGGCCACGGCGGCTCCGGTCGGCGTCCAGAATTAGGCCTGGGGCTGGGGCTGCGCCAGGGGTTCGAGCTCGCGGTGGGCGGCGGCCAGCAGCAGGTAGCCCTCGCCGTTGGCCTTGATGCCGGCCTTCTCGTCCTCGGTCAGCTCGCGGCGGACCTTGGCCGGGACTCCGGCGACCAGCGAGCCGGGCGGCACCCGCATCCCCTGCGGCACCACCGCGCCCGCCGCGACCAGCGAACCGGCGCCGATCCGGGCGCCGTTGAGCACGGTGGCGTTCATCCCGACCAGGGCGTCGTCCTCGACCACGCAGCCGTGCAGCACCGCGTTGTGCCCGACCGAGATCCGCTCGCCGACCACCAGCGGGAAGCCGGGGTCGGCGTGCAGGGTGCAGTTGTCCTGGATGTTGCTGTCCTGGCCCACGGTGATGGACTCGGCGTCGCCGCGCAGCACCGCCCCGTACCAGACGCCCGCGCCGGGGCCGATCGTCACGTCCCCGACCACGACGGCGTTCGGTGCGAGGAAGGCGCTCGGGTCGACGGTGGGCGCCTTGCCCCCGACTGCGGCGATCAGCGGCTCTGCCATGTCTCGTCCTCCTGGTGACGGTCGGCCGTTCCTGTCGCCGGACAGCGTAGGGGGCGGTCCGACCCGCAGCACACGCCCTACCCCTGCCCGCCGCAGACGCCGGCGTTCACCACCCGCTGCCAGGCGGCGAGGGCCGCGGCCGGATCCGGCGTGTCGTAGAAGGTCGTGCTGTTGGCGAACTGGCGCTTCCCGTCGAGCGAGCCGAGCATCATCGTGCTGTAGCCGGGGATCCCGCCGGCGTGGCCCCAGAACGCGCCGCACGGGGTGTCCACCCGCTGGAGGCCGAGCCCGTAGGCCTGGCCCCCGCCGTGGGCGGTGGTCTTCTGCATCTCGGCGAGTTCGGCGGGGCGCAGCAGCCGGCCGCCGAGCAGGGCGCGGATGAACGTCGTCAGGTCCGCGGTGGTGGAGATGCCCGCGCCGGAGGGGCCGGCCATGGAGGGGTTGAGCGCGGTGACGTCGGCCGGGCCGCTGTCGAGCTTGAGGTAGGCGTGGGCGTGCGGGCCGGGGATGACCGGGGAGTAGAGCGGCATCGAGGTGCCCGTCAGGCCGAGCGGGCGGATGATCCGGCGTTCCACCTCCTCGTTCCAGCCGTGGCCGGTGAGGTGTTCGATGATCAGCGCGACCAGGGCGTAGTTGGTGTTGGAGTACTGCCAGTCCTGGCCGGGGCGGAAGGCGGGCGGGTACTTGTCGGCGAGGTCCACCTGGTCCTGCGGGCTGTAGGACGTGTAGCGGCCGGTGTCGAGCCAGTTCTGGTCGTAGGAGTTGAAGGCCGGGTCCTGGGTGTAGTCGGCGACGCCGCTGGTGTGGTTGAGGAGTTCGCGGACGGTGATGTCCGCGCTGTTCGGCACCGCGCCGGGCAGCAGGCTCTCCAGGCGGTCGTCCAGTCCCAGTCGTCCCTCGCCGACGAGTTGGAGCAGCACGGTGGCCACGAAGGTCTTGGTGGTGCTGCCGATCCGGAAGCGGCCCGCGGGGTCGGCGGGGGTGTCGGCGCCGAGCCGGGCGATGCCGCCGGCAGCGCGGTGGACGAGCCGGCCGTTCTCCCGTACGCCGGCGAGGGAGGAGGTGGCGACGTTCTTCGCGGTCAGGTCGGCGAGGGCCGTGTCGAGGGCCGTCCAGTCGGCGCTGCGTTCGGTGGCACTCGCCGGGCGGGCCGTGTCCTGGGCGGCGGCGGCCGGGGCGAGCGCGGCGATCAGGCCCGCGCCCGCGAGGGCCGCGACGGCGGCGCGCAGGGCCGGCCCGCGTCGGCGGCGCCGGGTGGTGGCGGCTGGGTCGGTGGTCATGACGTCCTCCCTGGTCCGGTCGGCAGGGCTGTCAACCTCCGCCGCTGCCATGGTCTTTGACACCATGGCAGGGCGACTGCGGGGCAGTCGTCAGCCTCCGGGGCGGCGCGTCTGCTACCTGGGGAGGGGCGTGACCCTGACGGGGTCCCGGAGCCGCGGCCCCCCGCCCCGGGGGGGGGGCGGGGGGGCGGGGGCGGGTAGGTGTGCGGGTGGAGGTGTGGCCTGTTCTCGCTGTACGAGCGCAA
>NZ_JBHWIR010000164.1:6212-16954 GCF_042731835.1 Kitasatospora sp. NPDC059817
CGGCGGCCGCGCGCGGGGCGGGCGCGCGGGCGCGGGGCGGGGGGCGCGCCCCCCCGCCCGCGCGGCCCCCCCCCCCCCGCCCGCGGCGGGGGCCCCCCCCCCCCCCCGGGCCGGGGCGGGTCAGGAGGCCGGTGCCTTGGTGCGCAGGATCTCGATGAACGCGCGCAGCCACGCCGGGTGGTCGGGCCAGGCGCGGGCCGAGACGACCACGCCGTCCACCACCGCCTCGCCGTCGACGAATTCGGCGCCCGCCGCCTTCACGTCCGGTGCCAGCGCCGGGTAGGCGGAGCTGCGGCGGCCGGACAGCACCCCGGCGGCGGCGGTGATCAGCGGGCCGTGGCAGATCTGTGCGACCGGCTTGTCGCCGGCGAAGAAGTGCTGGACGATCCGCTGCACGTCCGGGTCGTTGCGCAGGTACTCGGGGGCGCGGCCGCCGGGGATGACCAGCGCGACGTAGTCGGCCGGGTCGACGTCGGCGAAGGCGAGGTCGGCGGGCCAGGTGTAGCCGGGCTTCTCGGTGTAGGTGTCGTAGCCGTCGACGAAGTCGTGGACGACGAACTGGAGTCGCTTCCTGGTCGGAGCGGCGATGTCGACCTGGTAGCCCTCCTCGCGCAGCCGCTGGTACGGGTAGAACACCTCCAGCGACTCGGCGGCGTCCCCGGTGACGAGCAGGATCTTCGATGTCATCGCCGACATCCCTCCACATGGTCGAGCGTCCGACACGGCGTGGACCCCGACCGGTGGCCACCGGCCGCGGGCCCGGACCAACCTCCCGCACCGGCCGCGCCGTTGGCAACAGGGCGCACCGGGCGTACTGCGGCGCGTCACCGGGCGTACGCGCCCGCCGGGGGCCGTGCGCGCCCGGTCACCGCCCGGCTGCGGGCCGCGGCTGCCCGCGTCCTAGACTCCTGCTGCCCGCCACGACCGCACACCGGAGGAGCCCATGCCGGACCGCACCACCTACCTCGTCCTGCCCGGCTACCAGGACTCGGGCCCCGAGCACTGGCAGACCCGCTGGGAGGCCGCCGAACCGGACGCCTTCCGCCGGGTCCAGCAGGCGGACTGGGACCACCCCGACCAGAGCGACTGGATCGCCCGGGTGGACGCGGCGGTGGCCGGGGCCGCCGCCGACGGGCCGGTGGTGCTGGTCGCCCACAGCCTCGGCTGCGTCACGGTGGCCCGCTGGGTGTCCGCCGCGCCCGCCGGGCGGACCGCCGCGGTGCGCGGCGCGCTGCTGGTCGCCCCCGCGGACATCGACACCGCCGAAGTCCCGGAGCTGACCGGCTTCCGCCCGGTGGCCCTGGCGCCGTTCCCGTTCCCGGCCGTGGTCGTCGCCAGCACCGACGACCCGTGGGTCAGCCCCGAGCGGGCCCGGCTGTTCGCCGACGCGTGGGGCGCCCGGTACGTCGAGCCGGGCGCGTACGGGCACCTCAACTCGGGCTCCGGGCTGGGCGACTGGCCGGAGGGCCGCAAGCTGCTCGCAGAGCTGTGACACATCGGACGGGGGGACGATGAGGAACCGGATGCCGAAGGCCAGGCGCACCCTGGTCCGGCTGCTGCTGGCGGGCGGGGCGGCCGCCGTGCTGCTCTACACCGAGGGGCAGTGGGAGAGCCGCTCGGGCGGGCTGATGCTGGTCGCCGACCTGCTCAACCGGCCCGAGCTGCTGCTCGGCGCGGCGCTGGCCGCGCTGATCGCCGCCGCCTGGCTGGGCGACCGGCGCACCGCCGTACGGACGGCCACCCGGGCGGTCACGGTGACGGCCGGGGTGGTGTTCCTGCTCGGCGTGCTGGCCGCGCACAAGGTCGCGGCGGCCGAGACGCGCAGCCGGGAGACCGCCCCGGCCCGCCAGGAGCTGGCGCTGGTCGTGGTGCACCGCTCGTACGCCACCGCGCCGAAGGACAACGACGACTGGCAGGTGCTGCTGGAGGTCGGCGCGGGCTGGTCCGCGCGGCGCTGGTCACTGGCCCAGATCGGCCGGGCACCGGACGACGCCCGGCTGGTGGAGGCGAGTTGGACCGGCCGGGACCAGATCACCGTGGTCACCGACTCCTACCGGCGGGTCTTCAACCTGGACCAGGACACCGGCGAGCCGGTCGAGGCGCGGTAGCGTCCGCGCTACGGCAGCCCCACCGCGTGGGCGAGCAGGGCGAGCAGCGCCGCGTTGCCCGCCGCGCCCACGGCGGTGGCGGACAGGAAGCGGGCCGCACTGCCGTCCGGGAACGGGTTGACGACCATCGCTGGCAGGAAGCCGGGCATCGTCCAGACGACGGCGGTCCACTGCCGGACCGCATTGGCCGCGCTGGTGCCCGCGCGCAGTTCGCGGGCGGCGGCGAGCCCGATCACCAGGTACCCGGCCAGGTAGCCGATCGAGGGCCAGAACACGGCGGGGACGCCGAGGATGCTGTGCGGCATGGCACCCATCGTCCGCCGCCGGGCCGCGGCCCCGCCTGAGCACGGGTACTCAGGCGGGGCCGGGCGGTTCACTGGTCCTGGTTGTCGCCGGGGTCGGCCGGCGCGGCGGGGGCCAGCGGGGTGGACTGCCCGGACTGCCCGGACTGCGTGGACTGCCCGGACGGCGCGGAGCGGCCGACCGGACTGTTCGGGTTGAGCGGGCCGACCGGGTTGCCCGTGCTGCCCGGGGTACTCGCGTTGCCCGGAGTGCTCGCGTTGCCGGGGCTGCTCGGGCGCTGCTTGCCCGAGCCGCTCCCGCAGGAGCCGGTCGGCGAGCCGCTGGGGGTGGCGCAGTTCGGGTCGCGCTTGGGCGGGTCCGGGATGTAGACCGTCGGGAACTCCTTCTCCGGCATGTTCCGGACGGCGTCGCTCATCGCCTGCTCCCAGATCGGGCCCGGGCCGGTCGCGCCGAAGACCTCCTGCTGGTAGTGGCCGCCGATCCGGATGTTCTTCATCGGCACCTTGGTGCCCGGGCTGCCCAGCCAGACCGAGCCGGCCAGGTTGCCGGTGTAGCCGGTGAACCAGGCCGACTTCTTCTCGTCCGTCGTCCCGGTCTTGGCCGCGATCTGCCGGCGGTCGTCCAGCCTGAGGTCCTTGGCGGTGCCCTTCTCCGTCACGCCGAGCAGCACGCTGTTGATCACGTCGGCGGTGTCCGTGGACATCGCCTCGGTGCACTTGGCCGGGCTCACCGGGACGTCCTTGCCGTCCACCGTGGAGATCTTGTTGATCGCCAGCGGCGCGCAGTAGGTGCCGCGGGCGGCGAAGCTCGCGTACACGTTCGCCATCGTCAACGGGCTCACCTCCTGGGTGCCGAGGCCGAGGGCGGGCAGCTCCTGCAACGGGTCACCGCTGGCCTTGCCGGTGACGCCCAGCTTGTTGGCCATCTGCTTGACCGCGCAGAGGCCGATCTCCTGCTCCATCTGCACGAAGTAGGTGTTCACCGAGAGGGCCATCGCCTCCTTGAGCTCGTACGGGCCGACCTCGCGCGCGCTCTCGTTCGGGATGCTGCCCTCCTTCTTGCCCTTGCTCAGGTTCTTCCAGGTGCCGTCGCAGGTCCTCATCGTCGGCCAGTCCATGCGGTTGGGCGAGTCGTACCGCTGGGTGGGCGGCAGGCCGGCCTCCAGGGCGGCGGCGGCCACGATCGGCTTGAAGTTGGAGCCGGGCTGGAAGCCGATGCCGCCGCCCATCGCCGCGTCCACGTTGTAGTTGACGACGGTCTGATTCTTCTCCTTCGCCAGACCGTAGGGGCGGGTCTGCGCCATCGCCAGGATCTTGCCGGTACCGGGCACGACCATCGTCATCGCCGCCGAGACCGGGTCGGTGACGTACACCTGCTCGGAGACGGCGTTCTGGGCGGCGGCCTGCTTCTCCGGGTCCAGCGTGGTGTAGATGTTGAGGCCGCCGGTGTCCCACAGCTTCTTGCGCTCGGCGGCGCTCTTGCCGAACACCGGGTCCTGCTTGACCACGTGGCGCACGTAGTCGCAGAAGAAGCCCATGCCGGCCTGGGCGGTGATGCAACCGTTCTGCGGGTCCCGGTACTTCAGGCCCAGCGGGGCGGCCTTCGCCTCCTTGGCCTGGTCCGCGGTGATGTGCTTGTTCTCGACCATCTTGTCGATGACGGTGTCCCGGCGCTTCTGCGCGGCCACCGGGTGCAGCTTCGGGTCGTACTGGGACGGGTTCTGCACCAGCCCGGCGAGCATGGCCGCCTCGGGGAGGGCGAGGTCCTTCGCGTCCTTGCTGAAGTAGCGCTGGGCGGCCGCCTGTATGCCGTACGCCTGATGGCCGTAGAAGGTGATGTTCAGGTAGTTGGTGAGGATCTGATCCTTCGTCAGGTCCTCCTCCAGCTTGATGGCGTACCGGAGTTCCTGGATCTTGCGGCCGAGCGTCTTGCGCTGCGCCTCCAGGACGGCCACCGGGTCGTCGCCGGCCTTCTCCACGTTGACGTTCTTCACGTACTGCTGGGTCAGCGTCGACGCGCCCTGGACGGCGGCGCCGCTCTCCGCGTTCTTGGTGATCGCCCGCAGGATGCCCTTGAGGTCGACGGCGCCGTGCTCGTAGAAACGGGCGTCCTCGATGTCCACCTGCGCCTGGCGCATCAGCGGTGACATCTGTTCGGCGGGTATCACCGTGCGGTCCCGCTCGTAGACCTTGGCGATCAGGCCGCCCTTGGCGTCGAAGACCTGGGTGGCCTGCGTCAGCGCCGGCGCCTTGAAGTCATCGGGGATGCTCTCGAAGCCCTCGGCGCTGCTCTTGGCCCCGAGCCCGACGGCGCCCGCCGCGGGAAGGATGAGGCCGGCCAGCAGGACACCGCCGAGAGTGCAGCAGCCGAGGAACGTGACCGTGTGACCCAGGAATCCGATCGGGGTCTCACGGCGCCGCGGGCGCGGCACCCAGGTGTCGCCCGCGTCCGGGGCAGGTATGCGGCTCTTCGGTGACATAACTGGAACACTACGGCCGCGAATACCGTGCCAGGGCAGGGTGTTGGCGAAGCTTTGTCACAAATCCGCCACAGATTCGGCTCATTCCAGCCGGTCGGACGGGCGCCCGGGTTCGGGCAAGGACCGTTCGTCTACGGCCTGTTGCTCCCGCCCGGATGCGCACCCGCCCGCAGTGCCCCGGCTACCGGAGGGTCAGGACGCGCGGGCCGTCCTCGGTGATGGCGACGGTGTGCTCGATGTGCGCGGCGCGGCTGCCGTCCGTGGTGCGCAGCGTCCAGCCGTCCGGGTCGGTGTGGTAGTCGCCCCGGCCGCCCGCCGTCAGCATCGGCTCCAGCGCCAGCACCAGGCCGGGGCGCAGCGGGTAACCCCGGCCCGGGCGGCCCTCGTTGGGCACGTGCGGGTCCTCGTGCATGCTCCGCCCGATGCCGTGCCCGCCGAAGCCTTCGAGCAGGCCGTAGCGCCCGGCGCGGGCGACCTTGCCGATGGCGTGCGCGATGTCACCGATCCGGTTGCCGACCACGGCGGCGGCGATCCCGGCCTCCAGGGCGCGCCGGGTGGTGTCGATCAGTGCCGCGTCCTCGGGCCGGGCGGCGCCGACGGTGAAGCTGACGGCGGAGTCCCCGGCCCAGCCGTCCAGGAGGGCGCCGCAGTCGATGCTCACCAGGTCGCCGTCGCGCAGCCGGTAGCCGCCCGGGATGCCGTGCACGACGGCGTCGTTCACCGAGGCGCAGATGACGGCCGGGAACGGCACGGGCGCGAAGGACGGCCGGTAGCCGAGGAACGGCGAGGTGGCCCCGGCCGCCCGCAGCACGCCGTGCGCCACCTCGTCCAGCTCCAGCAGGCTGACGCCCACGGCCGCCGCGTCCTGCACGGCGGCCAGCGCGTCCGCCACCACTCGCCCGGCTTCGCGCATCGCGTCCAGGGCGGCGTCCGACTTGATTTCGACCATGGTGGGTCGTCTCCCCTCGATCCAATTCTTATACCGGTATTTGTATCACGGTCGAAGGTGGGGCGGCCGCGCGGCCGGACGGGAGCACCGGGGCGGGGCACGCGGCATGACCCCGGCAGGGAGGCCCTAGTATCGAAGGCATGGTGAGGACTCCACTGACCCCGTGGGAGCGCGAGCGCGGGGAGCGCTTCGGGGCGCTGCTGCGCGAGGCGCGCGGCGCACGCAGCATGGTCGAGGTGGCGGCGGTGGCCGGCGTCTCGGCGGAGACGCTGCGCAAGATCGAGACCGGACGGGCGCCGACGCCGTCGTTCTTCACCATCGCCGCGCTGGCGTTCGCACTGGATCTGTCGCTGGACGAGCTGGCGGCCGTGTGCGCGCTCCCGGAGGACGGCGAAGCCCTGTCGGCGTGACGCCTTAGCGCCTTGACGCCGACGGCTGAGCCCCGAGCGGCGCTCCCGGGCGATGGTCCCGGACGGCGGCGGCCCGCCGGGCGCGTGCTGCGCCGGGCGGGCCGTCGTAGGGCGGGCCGGTGGCCGTGAGTCGGGCCGGTGGCCGTGGGGCAGGGAGGTGGTCAGTTCACGGAGCTGTTGTAGCTGTCGATGGCGGGCTGGAGTTCCTTGGCCGCGTCGGCCAGGGCCTGCTGGGCGGTCTTGGAGCCGGCGATGGTCTGCTCGATGGCGGTCTCGACGCCCTTGCGGGCCTGCGGCATCACGCCGAGCAGGCAGCCGGCGGTGGCCGGGGAGGGCTTGGTGGCCTTGAGCTGCTCGATGGCCGTCTGGAACTGCGGGTACTTGGCGACCCACTCCTTGTCCTTGGGGTCGTCCAGGGACTTGCGGTTGACCGGGAAGTAGCCGGTGCCGGTGTGCCAGACGGCCTGCTGCTCGGGGGCGGTGACGAACTTCTCGAACTCCCAGGCGGCGCGCTTCTCGGCGTCGGAGTGGCCGGGGCCGCTGATCCACAGCGAGGCGCCGCCGATGACCGGGCCGCCCTGGTCGGCGGCGGCGACCTTGGGGAAGGCCGCGGTGCCGACGGCGAACTTGGCGGCCTCGGTGTAGCCGCGCAGCACGCCGGTGGACTCCAGGTGCATGGCGACGGTGCCGGCCTTGAACGCGGCCTGGGCGTCGTCGGTGTTGCGGCCGGTGTTGGCCGCGTAGCCGCCCTTGACGAGGTCGGCCCACCACTGGACGACCTGCGCGCCCTGGGCGGAGTCGAAGACGGCCTTGCCGGCCTTGTTGCTGCGGCCGTTGTCCTGGTCGCAGTACATGGTGCCGGACTCGGCGAGCAGCTGCTCGACGAACCAGCCGTAGATGGCGGCGCCGAAGCCGTAGCGGACGGTCTTGCCGTCGGCGTCCTTCTTCGTCAGCTTCTTCGCCAGCTCGCCGAGTTCGGCGAGGTCCTTGGGCGGCTGGGCCGGGTCGAGGCCGGCCTCCTTGAAGGCGTCGGCGTTGAGGTAGAGCAGCGGCATGGAGGAGTTGAACGGCATCGAGACGAGCTTGCCGCCGACGGAGTAGTAGTTGCGGATGTTCGGGTCGAGGTCGTCGAGGGCGAAGCCGTCCTTGTCGGCGAAGGCCTGGGCCGGGACGGTCTGCTTGGAGTCGATCATGAACCGGGTGCCGATGTCGTAGACCTGCACCAGGGCGGGGGTGCCCTTCTGCTGCACCGCGGCCTTGTACTTGGCGACCAGGTCGTCGTACTTGCCCTGGAACTGCGCCTTGACCTCGATCTTGCCCTGGTGGGCGGCGTTGAACTGGCTGACCAGCCCGGTGAGGACCTCGGCGTTCTTCCCCGTCATCGAGTGCCAGAACTCGACGCCGGTGACGCCCGAGGCCTGGTCGAGCGCCTGGGCGCCGGGGGCGGCGTCGGAGGAGCCGCCGGAGCCGGAGGTGGAGTCGCCGGAGCTACAGGCGGTCAGGGACAGGCCGGCCACCAGCAGGGCCGCGAGCGCGCGGGCACTCTTCTTCACGGGAGGGTTCTCTCTCTGTCGGGAGGGACGTGCTCGAAGGAACGGGAGGAAGCGGCGGAGCGGGTCAGCGGACGGCGCCCGCGGTGAGACCGCGGACGATGAAGCGCTGGCCGAAGACCACCAGGGCGAGCGTGGGCAGCAGGGAGAGCACGACGCCGGCGAGGATCAGGCCCGGGTCGGACATCTCGGAGTCGCGCAGCGAGGTGAGGCCGATCTGCAGGGTCTGCATGTTCGCCGTGCGGGTGATGATCAGCGGCCAGAAGTACTGGTTCCAGGCGGACAGGAAGACGTAGATCGACAGCGCCGCCAGGGCCGGCTTGTTGAGCGGGACGACGATCCGCCACAGGAACCGCCAGTGGCCCGCGCCGTCGATCCGCGCGGCGTCGCGCAGTTCGCCGGGCAGCTGCCGGAAGGCCTGCCGCAGCATGAAGGTGCCGAAGCCGGAGGCGAGGAAGGGCAGCACCAGGCCGAAGTAGGTGTTCCCGAGCCCCCAGCCGGACAGCGTCAGGTAGTTGGGGATGATGATGGCCTCCCACGGGACCATCAGCGTCGCCAGGAACACCCCGAACACCACGGCCCGCGCCTTGAGCGGCAGGAACACGAAGGCGTACGCGGCGAGGACCGAGGTGAACAGCTGGGCGAGCGTGATGACGGTCGCCACGATCGCCGAGTTGGCGTACTGCCTCGCCAGCGGGACGGTGTCGACGGCGCCGGAGAAGTTCCGCCCGGTCACCGAGTGGGGCACCAGCGCCGGCGGGTAGGAGGAGAGTTCGGACGGGCTCATGAAGGCGCCGGCGATCGCGTAGTACACCGGGAAGGCCACGGTGACGACGGCGACGGCGAGCAGCAGGTAGACGGCGGCGCGGCCGAGCAGGTCGCGCGGCGAGCGGCCGGCCAGGACGCGGGGGCGCGGGCGCGGCGCGGCGGCCCCGTCCTGGGCCCCGGGCCCGGCCTCGGTGGCGGTCACGGTCATGCGTAGTGCACCTTCCGCTCCAGGACGCCGAACTGGACGGCCGTGCAGGCGAGGACGACCACGAGCAGCACCACGGCCTGGGCACTCGCGGTGCCGAAGTCGCTGGAGCCGTAGGCGAAGGCCTTCTCGTAGACGGAGTAGACGAGGGTCCGGGTGGCGCCGTCGGGGCCGCCCTTGGTGAGGATGTGGATCTGGCCGAAACTCTGCAGCGAGTGGACGGTGGAGACCACGGTCAGGAAGAACAGGTTCGGGCCGAGCATCGGCACGGTGATCGAACGGGCCAGCCGCAGCCCCGAGGCGCCGTCGATCCGCGCGGCCTCCAGGATCTCGCCGGGGATCGAGCCGATGCCGGCGGACAGCACCAGGACGTTGTAGCCGAGGCTCATCCACACCGTGGTGACGGCCACCGAGACCAGCGCGTACCGGGAGTCGGTCAGCCAGCCGATCGGGCCCAGCCCGACGTGCGAGAGCAGGCCGTTGAGCACCCCGCTGGCGGGGTTGAAGAACACCGCGAAGACCACGGACGCGCTGGCCACCGAGAAGGCGAAGGGCAGCGCGAACGCGGAGCGCAGCAGCCGCACGCCCCGGATCCGGTTCTCCAGGAGCAGCACCAGCACCAGCGCGCCCAGCACGCCGGGCACCACGGTGAGCAGCGTGAACAGGGCGGTGGTGACGAGCGTGCGCCGGAAGTCCGCCGAGGTCAGCAGCTCGGTGTAGTGCTTCAGCCCGACGTAGCGGGAGGGCGCGCCGAACAGGTCGTTGGCGTGTCCGCTCAGGTAGACGGTCCGTCCCAGCGGGTAGCCGATGAAGAGGACGAAGACCACCAGGGAGGGCAGCAGGAAGGCCCAGGCGAGGCCGTGCTCACCCCAGCGGCTTCGGCGGCCCGGGTGGGGCTTGGTGTGCGGTGCGGTCGGCATGGGTTTGCGCGTCCCGCCTTTCGTTGCGTCGGTTCCGGCCGAAACCGTGTCCTGCCCACACGACGGGTTGGAAACCCCACGGTGAGCAACGGGTGTCGGTGGGATTACGCGTTCGCGTCAGATTCGGCCGGTCGTGGGCGGACGGGCGTTGGGACGCGTCCCCGGCCGGTCGCGGGCGGGCGAGGTGTGCGGCGCGCCCCCGCCCGTTCCGGTACGCCCTCCGGTGGCCCCGGACTGTCGGTGGGGCGGGACTGTCGGTGGGGCGTCGTACGGTTCCCGGATGGACGACACCGAATTCGACATCCGGGCCGCGATGGCCGAATCCCTGCGGGGCCGCACGGGCACCCGGGCGCTGGTCGAGGGCTTCGCCGCCTACTGGGGCGAGCCGCTGCGGCCCGACGACGGCTTCACCGACGCCGAACTCGACGCCGCCGAAGGGCGCCTGGGCCTGCGGCTGCCGGCCGCGCTGCGCGAGGCGTACCGGCTGTTCGGCCGCCGGGAGGACCTCACCGGCAACCACAACCGACTGCTGCCGCCGGAGGAACTGTTCGTCCTGGAGGGCGCTTTGGTCTACCAGGAGGAGAACCAGGCGTGCGTGCACTGGGGCGTCCTGCTGGCCGACCTCGACCAGGACGATCCGCCGACGGTGGGCCGGCTCGACCTCGCGGACAAGTCGGCGGAGTGCTGGGAGCCCTGGGAGGAGCGCTTCTCGACGGCCGCGGCGGTGATGGTGATGGTGGAGAAGCTTTTGCAGGACGACGAGTTGAGCGTGTTCGCCGAGTCCGGGGCGGAGGTGCCGGAGGGGCTGGCGGAGCTGCCCCGGCTCGGCCGCGGCTGCCGCTGGTTCACCGGGCCGGACGTGCTGGTCGTCGAGCTCAGCGAGGACTTCGTGGTGGCCCGGGCCCGGACCGAGGAGGCCCGGGACGCACTGGCCGAGCAGTGACCTGACGGGGGGGGGGGGGGGGCCCCGACAGCACCCCCCCTGGTATCCGAGCCGTCTGGAGCGTGGTCGGCCGGCGCGCCCGCCCCCCCCGCGGCCGCGCGCGCGCG
>NZ_JBHWIR010000165.1:0-16630 GCF_042731835.1 Kitasatospora sp. NPDC059817
CGGCTGGTGGACACCCCCGCGGCGGGTCCGCGCCCCCCCCCCCCCCCGCCGTCCCCCCCCCCCCCCCCCTCGTGGTCGCCCCCCCCCCCCCCCCCCGGCCGCCCCCCGGGCCATGGGCTCACCTGGCCGGGCGCCGGCCCGGTCCACCGTGGCGTGGGGCCGGGCGGCTGCCGAGCCTCGCAGCCGCCGGGCCTGCGCCCGGCGGGTTCCTCTCCTCCTTACCTCGGTGGCTGCGGCTGCCAGAGGCACCCGCAGTCCGGATGTCCACGCAGTCGCAGACGTCGTGGCATCCCTTCGCCGGCCGATACCTCGCACCACCCGTCCACGCTCGGCGGCCGCCCGCCGTCCAGGTGGATCTGGACGTGCAGTGCCGCCAGGCCGGCCACCATCGTGGCCAGGGCCGTGTCGCAGGCCGGGGTGCGCGCCCGGCCGGGCCCGCCGTCCGCCAGCTGGGCCAGGATCCGGGGCCAAGCGGCGTCCTCGTCCTCCCGGCGCAGGACCAGGCAGTGTCCGCAGGCCGACACCCCTGGCAGCACCAGGGGCCCGACCACCCCGAACTCCTCGACCACTCCGACGTACAGGTGCGGCACCCCGGCCCGGAGCAGCAGTCGGGCCTCGTACGTCCCGCCGGCGAACGCCCCGCTCCCGTCCCGGGGCGCGAGCACCACGAGGTCGGGCGGCGGCCCGTCGGGCTTTCGCCGGGGCACGGGCACCAGTGGTCGGCCCGACGCCCGTTGCACGGCCTCCCGGGCGGCCGTCAACCGCAGCCGCCCGACGTCCCCCGGCGGCAGTCCTGCCGGGGAGCAGTCCCCGGGGCGCACCCGGCCGCCGTCCACCACGGTGACCGTGCCCGCCCCGCCGGCCGAGAGCACGGCCGCCACGGCGGCGCCCACCCGGCCCGCGCCGCGGACCTCGATCCGGGCGCCGGCCCGCCGGGCCAGGACCGCCGGTGCGGCGCCGGGGCCGGAGTGGACCAGGGACAGTGAGGCGAGGTCCGGCCCGAGCAGGTCCCGGTGGGGCTGGGGGAAGCGGGCCAGCGCGGTGCCGGTCGCCTCCGCGTCGTCCAGTAACCCGGTCTCCTCCAGGTCGGTCAGCAGTGCGTCGGCGGGCTCCCGGCCCAGGCCGAGCTGCTCGCCGGCCTCCAGCAGTTCGGGGCGCTCCCTGGTCCCGTCGACCAGGCCGAGGAAGTCGCAGAGGGTCTTGTCGGCCTGGCCGAGCACCCCGGCGTAGCGGGTGATGGTCCCGAACTGCAGGGTGTCGGAGTCCCGCCAGCTGCGGGACAGGGCGGGCTTCAGTACGAGGCGCACGGCGATCTCCCTTCCGATCGTTTCCGGACGGCTGACCGCAGCATGCCCCATCGCGCCGACGCCGTGCGCAAAGTTATCCACAGGCTCGGGCTCATGATCACATCATCTGTTCGCAGACCCTGTGGATAACTGCCCATCCGCTCCGGCGCCAGTTTCCGGACACCCGCCGTCGACTTTTCGTTCCCGATCACTCCACGAAAGATTTCGGCCACGGCACCGGACTTCTGTCCGTGGTACCGGGTAACGTCGTGTGCCATGGCAGCCGAGCGGGACTCCCATCCACCGGCGTCGCGTCGGCGTGCCCGTGCAGCGTCCGGGTCGCAAGTGGCGGCGCCCGGCACGCGTGGGCGTCGGGACCAGGATCAGCAGGCGAGGCCCGCGTCGCCGCAGCACCCGGCCGCCGCCGCGCCACCGGAGCCGCACGACCGCGGCCGGGTGGAAGTGCGCCGCAGCGCCCGCCGCAGCCGCACCGTCTCGGCCTACCGCGAGGGCGACCGCACGATCGTGCTGATCCCGGCCCGGATGTCGCACGCCGAGGAGCAGCGCTGGGTCGCGCAGATGCTGGAGAAGCTCGCCGCCCAGGAGAGCCGCCGGATCCTCGGCGACGACGCGCTGATGGACCGGGCCCGTGGGCTGTCGGCCGCCTACCTGGGCGATCGCGCCCGGCCCGCCCAGGTCCGCTGGGTCACCAACCAGAACTCGCGCTGGGGCTCGTGCACCCCCAGCGAGGGGACGATCCGCCTCTCCCACCGTCTGCAGGGCATGCCGGAGTACGTCCTCGACTACGTGCTGCTGCACGAGCTCGCCCACCTGCTGGTGCCGGACCACGGCCCGGCGTTCTGGGCCCTGCTGGAGGCCTACCCCCGGACCGAGCGGGCCCGCGGCTACCTGGAGGGCGTGGTCTCGGCGGCCCGGCTGCCGCACATCCCCGGCGCCCGGCACGCCGACCGGGATGCCGATCCGGCCTGTTCCTGCGGCTGACGGCTTGACGCCCGGGCGGGAGGCGGCGGTGAAGAGGGTGGCGAGGAGAACGACGCGGGGAACGACGCGAGGAACGACGCGGGGAACGAAAAGAGGGGGCGGGGGGGGGGGAGGGCCCGCCCCCCCCGACCCGCGTGAAAACACCCAAGGAATCCCCCGGGCCGCGCCCCCCCGCCCGCGGCGTCTCGCGCCCCGCCGCAGCCGACCGCGCGCCCCCCCCCCCCGCCCCCGGCGCCCCCCCCCCCCCCCCCCCCCCTCTTCGGGTTTCACCTCAGCTGGTCAGCCGGCGGGCCCGTGCCACCAGGTCCCGCACCGAGTGGTCGGTCAGCTCCGGCAGCCGGTCGTAGTCGAACCAGCGCAGGTCCAGCGACTCCTCGCTGATCAGCGCCTGCGCACCGGCCGGGGCCACCGCGATGTACTGGACGTCCAGGTGGGTGTTCTCCGGCCGGTCCTTGCCGGTGCAGCGGACCAGGTGCCGGTCCAGCTTGGCCGGCACCGGGACGCCGTCCACCTCCAGCAGGGCCAGGTCGGGGATGCCGGACTCCTCGACGGCCTCCCGCAGCGCCGCCGACGCGAGGTCCCGGTCGTCGGGCTCGCAGTGCCCGCCCATCTGCAGCCAGATGCCGACCTTGGGGTGCAGGGTCAGCAGCACCCGCCCGGCCGCCGGGTCGACGACCGCCGCGCTCGCGGTGATGTGCGCGGGCAGGCAGGACCGGTACAGGCCCTCGGGCTGCTCGGCCAGGTGCGCCAGGTAGTCGAGCCGCAGCCGGTCCTGCTCCTCGTCGGCGGGGCGCCACCCGGTCAGGGTGCGCACGGCGTCCGCGTGCAGGGACGTCGCCCCGGTTTCGGTGGCCGTCATGCGGTGGGCTCGCCCTTTCCGTCGGTGCCGTCGCCGTCCTGCTTCGGCTCGTCGCTCTTCGCCGGCCCGTCGTTCTTGGTGAGGTCCGGCTTGGCGGCGGTGCCGCCCGCGGCGGCCTCGCCGAGCAGCTTGTCGATCGCGTCGAAGTCGAGGCCGCCCTCCAGGTCGCCGGTGCCCCGGTGCACGAAGGCGTCCGGGTCGTCCAGGTCGGCGGCGGTGGGCAGCATGTCCGGGTGCTGCCAGAGCGCGTCGCGGCCCTCGATGCCGCGCGCGTCGGCGAGCAGCGCCCACAGCCGGGCGGCGTCGCGCAGCCGGCGCGGGCGCAGCTCCAGGCCGACCAGGGTGGCGAAGGTCTGCTCGGCGGGCCCGCCGGCGGCGCGGCGGCGGCGGACGGTCTCGCGCAGCGCGCCGGCCTGCGGCAGGTGCGGTTCGGCGGCGGCGTGCACGACCGCGTCGACCCAGCCTTCGAGCAGGGCGAGCGCGGTCTCCAGGCGGGCGAGCGCGGCCTTCTGCTCGGGGGTGTCCTCGGGCTGGAGCAGCCCGCCGGCCAGCGCCTCCTGGAGCGCCTCCGGGTTGTTCGGGTCGAGCTGGCCGACGAGCTCCTCCATCCGGGAGGTGTCGACCTTGATGCCGCGGGCGTAGGCCTCGACGGCGCCGAGCAGGTGGGCCCGCAGCCACGGCACGTGGGCGAAGAGCCGCTGGTGGGCGGCCTCGCGCAGGGCGAGGTAGAGCCGGACTTCGTCGGCGGGCACGTTCAGGCCCTCGCCGAACTCGGCGACGTTCTGCGGCAGCAGTGCGGCCTTGCCGGCCGGGGCGAGCGGCAGGCCGACGTCGGCGGAGCCGACCACCTCGCCGGCGAGGGCGCCGAGCGCCTGGCCGATCTGGGTGCCGAACATGGCGCCGCCCATGGAGCGCATCATGCCCATCAGCGGGCCGGCCATGGCCTGCATCTCCTCGGGCAGGACGCCGCCCATGGCGTTGCCGACCCGCTCGGCGACCGGGTCGACGAGGTCCTTCCAGACCGGGAGGGTGGCCTCGATCCACTCGGCGCGGCTCCAGGCGACGGCGGAGGCGGCGCCGGAGGGGAACTCGGTGACGCCGTCGAGCCACAGGTCGGCGAGCCGGACGGCCTCGGCGACGGCGGAGTGCTCGGCGGCGCTGACCGAGCGGTCCTTGCTCTTGCCCTCGGCGGGTTCGGCGACGACGCTCTGGCGGGCGATGTTCTTGGCGAGGTCCCAGTTCACCGGGCCGCCCTCGAACGAGAGCATCTGCCCGAGCTGCTGGAACGCGCTGCCGAGGTCGTTGGGGTTGAGGCCGCCGAACATCGCGGCGAACGGGTTTTCGGCCCCGCCGGGGCCGCCCGGGGCTCCGCCGCCGGGCATACCGAACAGGGCGCCGAACGGGTTGCCGGCGCCGAAGCCGAACGGCTGCGCGCCGCTCTGGTCGGAGCCTGCGGGGCCCTGGTCCTTCTTCTGCTGCTCGTTGTCGGGCTTGGCCTTGCCGTCCTCGGGCTCCTCGGGCGGAACGCCGAATCCGAAGGGAAGGTCGCTCACGGGGTCCTCGATCCGGTCGGCCGTCATACGGGTGTGGCGGGAAGTGCTGCCCGCCCGGGGCACCGGCGGAGTGGGGGACTCGTGGGCGGCTCCAGTGCGGCAGGCCCGCGCCGGGTGCACCGCCGGGCCTTCGCCTCGGGCAGGATGGACGTACGTGACACACGTCCGTACGCACATAAGCTAACCGTGGAGGATGGTCGGTGAGTTCCCCGCCTTCGGACGTTCGCTCTGGGCTGACCGGAGACGAGGACGCCCCGGACATCACGGCGTCGCCGCCTCCAGCCTACGGCGGACGGCCGCTGACCGTGGCCGTCACCGGTGCCGCCGGTGTGATCGGCGAGCGGGTCGCGGCCCGTCTGGTCGCCTCGCCGCACGTGCGCAGGGTGCTGGCGGTGGACGACCGGCGCGGTGAGGTGCCGGGTGTGCAATGGCGGGTGCTGGACGTGCGGGACCCCGCGGTGGCCGAGCGGTTGTCCGGGGTGGACGTGGTGGTGCACCTGGCGATGGACTTCGGCATGGAGTCGGATCCGCGCGCCCGCAGCGCCTACAACGTGCGCGGCGCGCAGACCGTGCTGACGGCGGCCGCGGCCGCCGGGGTGCACCGGGTGGTGCTCTGCACCTCCGCGATGGTCTACGGCGCGCTGGCCGACAACGAGGTGCCGCTGGCCGAGGACTCCGAGCTGCGGGCGACCGAGGAGGCCTCGCTGGTCGGGGACCTGCTGGAGATCGAGCGCCTGGCCCGCCGGGCGCCGCGCGCCCACCCGGGGCTGCAGGTGACGGTGCTGCGTCCGGCGGTGGTGGTCGGCCCCGGCGTGGACACCGTGCTGACCCGGCACTTCGAGGCGCCGCGGCTGCTGGTGGTGGCCGGTTCCCGCCCGTGCTGGCAGTTCTGCCACGTGGACGACCTGGCGGCGGCGCTGGAGTACGCGGCGCTGGGCCTGGTGGAGGGCGAGGTGACGGTCGGCTGCGACGGCTGGCTGGAGCAGGAGGACGTGGAGCGGCTGTCGGGGATCCGGCGGATGGAGCTGCCGGCCTCGCTGGCGCTGGGCACCGCGGCCCGGCTGCACCGGCTGGGCCTGACCCCGGCCCCGGCGGGGGACCTGGCCTACACGATGTACCCGTGGGTGGTGTCCGGCAGCCGGTTGCACGAGGCGGGCTGGCGTCCGGAGCACAGCAACGAGCAAGTGCTGGCCGAGCTGCTGGGCCAGGTCGCCGGGAAGCACGCGGTGGCCGGGCGCCGGCTGGGCGGCAAGGAGGCCGCGACCAGCCTGGGGGCGGCCGGGGCGACGGTGGCGCTGGTCGGTACGGCCGCGCTGGTGCGCCGGGCCCGCAAGCGGCGCCGCTTCTGAGGCCGGTGGCCCCGAGGGCTGGAGCAGGTTTTCTCACGATGCGGAATCCCGCCATCGTGATGCGGAACCCGCTTGCCTCAAACCACCCGGGATGGGGAATCATGGGGGCATGCCCGAGAACCAGGACCCCATCCGCCTGCTCGCCGTCCGCGACACCCCGCTCTCGCTGGACGAGGTGTACGAGGCGGTCGGCGACGACGCGGCCGGCGGGACGACCGTCTTCGTCGGGACGGTCCGAGACCACGACGGCGGCAAGTCGGTCACCGCGCTGGAATACAGCTGCCACCCCACCGCCGAGCAGGAGATGCGCCGGATCGCCGAGAAGGTCGTCGCCGACTTCCCGGTGCGGGCGCTGGCCGCGGTGCACCGGGTCGGCCGGCTGGAGATCACCGACAAGGCGGTGATCGTCGCCGTGTCCTGCGCCCACCGGGGCGAGGCCTTCGCGGCCGCCCGGCGGCTGATCGACGACCTCAAGCACGAGGTGCCGATCTGGAAGCACCAGGTCTTCGCCGACGGCGAGGAGGAGTGGGTCGGCGCCGGCAGCTGCTGACCCGGGCGCCCCCTGTGGACCGGACCGGACCGGACCGGATCGGACCAGATCGGACCAGATCGGACCGGCCGCGACCGGACGGGGCCTAAAGGGGTCGATCGGCTGCGGAGAGTCGCCATCGGTGCACGGAATGCGACGAGCATGCCGGACGGGCCGGGCTCTCACTCGAACGGGTCCGGGTCAGTGGGCCGAATACTCCCTGGCAGTGAGCCGATCGGCCGTCCCGTAACCCGGACGGCGCCGCCCGCGTTGTCCGCCGGAGTGGTTAATCTGCTCATAGACACGACGAGCTGGGAGTACTGATATGGGTGCGCTCGCCTGGTTGATCATTCCGGTCATCGCCGTCCTGCTCGCCGCCTTGTGGGCGGGCTGGGCCCAACGCGCCCCGAGGGCCACGGGGGACCCGGCCTCGCTCGCCGAGCACCGGCGCTTCATGGCCGCGATGGAACGCACCACCGCCGGGAGCACCGCCTCCGAGGACGGTTCCGGCCGGTAGCCCGGGGGGCGTCCGCTCATCCGCGTCCCGTACTGTCGAGGCATGCCACGCCGCTCCGCGACGATGCTCGCTGCCACCCTGCTGCTCATAGCGCTGCTCTGCGTCTCGGTGCTGATGAAGGTGCCGTACACGGAGATGAGCCCGGGGCCGACGTACAACACGCTCGGCAACCAGGGGGGCAAGTCGGTGATCACCATCACCGGGCGCGACTCGTACCCGACCACCGGGCACCTCAACATGACCACCGTCCAGGTCACCGGGGCCAAGTACGAGCCCAGCCTGGTCAACGCGGTGGTCGGGTGGCTGCGCGACGACGTGATGGTCGTGCCGCACGACAACGTCTACCCGAAGGGGCAGACGGACGCCGACGCCAAGAAGCAGAACGCCGAGGAGTTCGCCTCCTCCGAGGACAGCGCCCGCACCGCCGCGCTCAACCAGCTGGGCATCCCGGTCGGCACCGAGCTGATCATCAAATCGGTCACGGCGGGGGCCCCGGCGGAGGGCCGGCTGCACGCGGGCGACCAGATCGTGGCCGTCGACGGCACGCCGGTCAGCACGGTCGAGCAGGTGGTGGCCGCGGTCACCAAGCACAAGCCCGGCGAGTCGGCGGTCTTCACCGTCGTCCCGCGGGTCAAGGACGCGACCGGCAACGGCGGCGCCAACCCGGGGGACCGGACCGACGTCACCGTCCCCACCGTGCGGGCCAAGGACCTCGACCCGAAGGCCCCGGCCGAGCGGGCGGAACTCGCGGTGGTCGGCATCGGCACCACGATCCGGCACACCTACCCGTTCCAGATCGACATCGGCCTCCAGGACGTCGGCGGGCCGAGCGCCGGGCTGATGTTCTCGCTCGGCATCATCGACAAGCTCACCCCCGGCGGCGACCTCACCGGCGGCCGGTTCGTGGCGGGCACCGGCACCATCGACGACGACGGCAAGGTCGGCCCGATCGGCGGGATATCGATGAAGCTGATCGCCGCCAGGGACGCCGGCGCCGAGTACTTCTTCACCCCGTCCTCGAACTGCGCCGAGGCGACCAAGAACGTCCCGTCCGGACTGAACCTGATCAAGACGGACACGCTGGACGGCGCGCTGAAGTCGCTGGAGCAGATCCGCTCCGGGCAGACCTCCGCGCTGCCGTCCTGCGCCGTGAAGTAGTGCCGTGAACTAATGCCGCGGCGTAGTGCCGTGGCGTAGTGCCGTGAACGTGGAGTGGTGCGGCCGGGGCGGCCGGGGGGCTACGAGAAGGTCGCCAGCAGCGCCGCGGTCAGGCCGGGCACCAGGTCCGGGCCGGTCAGCACCTCGCGGGCGACGTCCTTGGAGCGCAGCCGCAGCGCGATCTCCTTCTTGCCGTTGCGCAGCACGGCGGCGGTGATCCGCACCTCCTCGCGCTTGGGGTGGTTGGCCACCCACTCGGCGAGCTGGGCGTCGCTGGCGTTGCGCGGGCGGGTCTGCTCGGAGCCCGGCGGCAGCATCAGGCGCTCGACGACCAGGGCGCAGCCGACCACCGCGTCGGGCCAGGCGATGGTGCCGAGGAACTTGTCCAGCTCCATGCCGGCCGGCAGCTCGTCCTGCTCGACCGGGGTGAGGCCGGCCGTGTCGTCGTCGCCGAGGCCGAGCTGGGCGGCGATCTTCGGGTCGGCCTTGCGCAGGGCGGTGCTGTCCACCAGGGCGAACAGCCGGGCCGGGAGGTCCCAGCCGAGCGTGGCGGCGTACTCGTCGATCTCCAGCGCGGCCCGGGTGAGCGGGGTGGCGGCGGGGAGCTTGGAGACGTCGTCGGGAGAGCCGGGGGAGTTGAGTGCATTGGACGCGTCGGACATGCCTCAATCCTCACACGCCGGGCGGGGGCCCGGGCGCCGGGCGCCGCGAGCGGGCCGGGGAACGGCCGGGACGGGGAACGTCGTCGTAACCGTCTGCTAACGGTGGGAACTCGGCCAAAGCCTGGTTAAGTTTCCCTGAAGACCGACTGACTCCAGTGACTCCAGACGACACAGCTGAGGTGCCACCGTGGTATTCCAGATGCCGGAACGCTCAGGGCCGGGTTTCCGGCGAAGGGTAGGGCCGCCCTCCCGGCGGGCGCGGGTGGCCCTGCTGACCCTGGGCGTGCTCGCGGTGCTGTTCCTGCTGTTCGTCATGTTCGCCGGGTTCTGGACGGACTGGCTGTGGTTCAGGTCCGTCCGTTACTCCTCGGTGTTCACCACGCAGCTGTGGACGAAGATCGGCCTGTTCGCGGTGTTCGGCCTGCTGATGGCGGTGATCGTCGGCTTCAACGTCTGGCTGGCGCACCGGCTGCGGCCGCCGCTGTCGGCGATGTCGGTCGAGCAGCAGAGCCTGGACCGCTACCGCTCGGGCCTGGCGCCGTTCAAGCGCTGGGCGCTGATCGGCGTCTCGCTGGTGATCGGCCTGGTGGCGGGCGCCGCGGCGTCCGGCCAGTGGCGGACCTGGCTGATGTGGACGAACGCGACGCCCTTCGGCGAGAAGGACGCCCAGTTCGGCATGGACGTCTCGTTCTACGCCTTCGACCTGCCGTTCTACGAGTTCGTGCTGGGCTTCGCGTTCAGCGCGGTGATCGTCTCGCTGCTGACCTCGGCGCTGGTGCACTACCTGTACGGGGGGCTGCGGCTGCAGGGCCCGGGCCGTCGGGCGAGCGCGGGCGCGCAGGGGCACCTGGCGGTGCTGCTGGGCGTGTTCGTGCTGCTGAAGGCGGTGGCGTACTGGCTGGACCGGTACGCGCTGGCGGTGAAGACCGGCTCCTACAAGGGGGTCTCCGGCTGGACCGGCCTGCGCTACGTGGACGCCAACGCGTTCCTGCCGGCCAAGACGATCCTGTTCTTCGTGGCGATCATCTGCGCGCTGCTGTTCTTCCTGACGCCGGTGCGCCGCACCTGGGCGCCGGCCCTGATCGGGCTGGGGCTGATGGTGCTGTCGGCGGTGCTGATCGGCGGGCTGTACCCGGCGATCGTGCAGCAGTTCCAGGTCAAGCCAAACGAGCAGGCCAAGGAAACGCCGTACATCCAGAAGAACATCGACGCGACGCGGCAGGCGTACGGGATCGCGGACGCGCAGACCACCCAGTACAGCCCGCAGGGGTCGACGACGGCCGAGGCGCTCAAGCCGGACGCGCAGACCATCTCCGACATCCGGCTGCTGGACCCGAACGTCGTCTCGCCGACCTTCCAGTCGATCGAGCAGCAGCGCAACTACTACGCCTTCCCGAACACCCTGGACGTGGACCGCTACGGCTCCGGCACGGACAAGCAGGACACCGTGATCGGTCTGCGCGAGCTGGACCTCAACGGCGTGCAGCGCAACTGGATCAACGACCACTTCAAGTACACCCACGGCTACGGCGCGGTCGTCGCCAAGGGCAACCAGGTCAGCGACAAGGGCGAGCCGGTGTTCACCGAGTCCGGCCTGCCGGCCACCGGTGCGCTGGGCGACTACCAGCAGCGGATCTACTACGGCGAGAAGACGACGTCGTACTCGATCGTCGGCGGCTCGAACAAGGAGATCGACTACACCACCAAGACCGGCGAGAACAAGGAGTACACCTACACCGGCAACAGCGGTGTCTCGCTGGACAACCCGATCACCCGGGCCGCGTACGCGGTGCGCTTCGCCGAGCCGCAGATCCTGTACGCGGGGGCGATCACCGACGGCGCGAAGGTGATCTACAACCGGACGCCGAAGGAGCGGGTGGAGAAGGTCGCCCCGTGGCTGTCGATCGACGCCGACGCGTACCCGGTGGTGCAGGACGGCCGGGTGGTCTGGGTGCTGGACGGCTACACCACCTCGGACGGCTACCCGTTCTCGTCGAAGACGACGCTGGGCACCGCGACCAAGGACTCGCTGACCAACCAGCGCGGTGAGCTGCTGACCGTCGCCAACCAGGTCAACTACATCCGCAACTCGGTCAAGGCCACGGTGGACGCCTACACCGGCGAGGTGAAGCTCTACCAGTGGGACGAGCAGGACCCGGTGCTGAAGACCTGGATGAAGGCGTTCCCCGGCACCGTCGAGCCGAAGGCGGACATCCCGGGCACGCTGCTGCCGCACCTGCGCTACCCGCAGGACATGTTCAAGGTGCAGCGCGACCTGCTCGGCCAGTACCACGTGACCGACGCCAACTCCTTCTTCAACGGCAGCGACATCTGGCAGATCCCGGTCGACCCGACCAGCGACACCAAGCAGGTCCAGCCGCCGTACTACGTGACGGTGCGGATGCCGGACCCGCAGGTCACCTCGGCGAGCTTCTCGCTGACCACGACCTTCGTGCCCAACGGCCGCCCGAACCTGGCCGCGTTCATGGCCGTCAACGCCGATCCGGGGCCGGACTACGGGAAGATCCGCATCCTGAAGATCTCGGGGGACAACAGCGCCCCCGGCCCGGGCCTGGTGCAGTCGACGTTCAACTCCCGGCAGGAGGTGGCCTCGCAGATCTTCGCGCTGAAGAGCGGCGGTGACACCGAGCTGGAGTACGGCAACCTGCTGACCCTGCCGGTCGGCGGCGGGCTGCTCAACGTCGAGCCGGTGTACGTGCGCGGACGCGGCGCCAAGTACCCGACGCTGCAGAAGGTGCTGGCGGTGTACGGGAACGACAACGTGGCGTTCGAGAACACCCTGGAGGACGCGCTGAAGAAGGTGTTCGCCGGGGCGGCCCCGGGGACCACGCCGACCGCGCCGTCCACGCCGAACAACCCGGGGACGCCCACCAACCCGGGGACGGCGGCGCCGGGCGGGACGATCTCGCCGGAGCTGCAGAAGGCGCTCGGGGACGCGGAGAAGGCGTACAACGACAGCCAGACCGCGTTCAAGAACGGCGACTGGGTGGCCTACGGCAACGCCCAGAAGGCGCTGGGCGACGCGCTGAAGGCGGCCGAGGCGGCCCGCGGCGGGAGCCCGGTGCAGGCCCCGACGCCGGGTACGACCCCGGGCGCGACGCCGTCCGGACAGCCGTAGCCGTAGTCGCGGCCCGCTGAGCTGCGGCAACCGATTCCTGTTCCACCCCGCACCCGTGCTATGGTTCAACTACCGACGCGGGGTGGAGCAGCTCGGTAGCTCGCTGGGCTCATAACCCAGAGGTCGCAGGTTCAAATCCTGTCCCCGCTACTCAGTGGACAGAGGCCCGGAGGATTCTTCCTCCGGGCCTCTGGCGTTTTCCCCCCGAAGCGGCGGGAACCGCTCCGGTACCATCAACCGTCGCCAACGACGACGGCAAGGGGTTTGTGGGGTCCGAGTGTCGGGAAATCGACAAAGCGCCGAAGCAATTTCGTCGGCTTCGGGTCGGCCCCGCCCGAATTCGGCCGGGGCAGGTGTACGCGGGTTGCGGGTGGTGCGACGATGGGACACATGGGGGACGGTGCGCGGCTGCTGACCGGCCGTCGGTTCCGGCGCCTCCCCTGGGGGTCCCCCCGGCCGCGGGCCGGGGCACGATGCCGCGACACTCTGGGGGAGCGGGAGTCGGCATGAGGCTGATCGGCAAGAACGGGTCAGGCACCAAGTCCGCGGCGGCCACCGAGGCGGACACCGACGCCTGGGCGGAGAGCCCCGAGAGCCGCCCCGGAGCCCTGCCCGCCCAGCGCACCAGTGGCTTGTCCGAGCGTCCCCCGGTCGCCGGCTACGGCCCCGACAGCCTGGTCCACGTGTCCACCCGTCAGTTCGCCGACGCCGTCCGCCCGTACGGGCCCGACGGCGCCGCCGCCGACGGCCCGAACGCCGCCGCGCTCGACCCGGCCGGCCTGGACACCACCAGCTTCGAGACCGCGCTGGCCGCCCGCGAGAGCGCCGCGTTGGAGGCCCGCCACCGGCAGGCCGCCGACGACGGCGACCCGGACGCCGCCAGCCGGCTCGGCACCCTGCTGCTGCGCCGCGGCGACCTGGAGGACGCCGAGCCCTACCTGCGCGCCGCCGCGGCCGCCGGGACGCGCGCCGCCGCCAACAACCTCGGCGTGCTGCTGCACCAGCAGGGCCACCGGGCCGAGGCCGCCCAGTGGTGGCGCCATGCCGCGGTGGCCGGCAGCGCCCCCGCCGCGCACGCGCTCGGGCTCCAACTGCGCGACCAGGGTGAGGAGGAGGCCGCCGAGTACTGGCTGCACTTCGCCGCCGACCACGGCCACCCGCTCGGCGCCTACGCGCTGGGCGACCTGATGGAGCACCGGCGCGACGTGCGCGCCGAGCGCTGGTTCAAGGTCTCCGCCGACGCCGGGCACCGGGAGGCCGCCTACCGGCTGGCCCGGATGCGCGAGGCCGCCGGGGACAAGGAGACCGCCGAGGCCTGGTACCGCACCGCCGCCGCCCGCGGCCACGCCCGCGCCGCGCTGCGCCTGGGCGTGCTGCTGGAGGAGCGCGCCGCCACCGACCAGTCGCTGCTGGAGGAGGCCGCCCGCTGGTACCGGCAGTCCGCGCAGAACGGCGAGCCGCGCGCCGCCTGCGCGCTGGGCTTCCTGCTGCGCGACTCCGGGGACCTGGCCGCCGCCGCCGAGTGGTGGCGGGAGGCCGCCGAGGCCGGCGACGGCAACGCCGCCAACGCGCTGGGCGCCCTGCACGCCGGCCGCGGCGAGGCCAAGGAGGCCGAGCGCTGGTACCGCACCGCCCTGGACGCGGGCGACCAGAACGGCGCCTTCAACCTCGGCCTGCTCTGTGTCGCCACCGGCCGCGACCAGCAGGCCGAGCAGTGGTACCGCCGGGCCGCGTACGCCGGGCACCGGGAGGCCTGCAACGCGCTGGCCGTGGTGCTGTTGCAGCGCGGCGAGGAGACCGGCGCCGAGCCGTGGTTCTCCAAGGCGGCCGAGGCCGGCAGCGTGGACGGCGCGTTCAACCTGGGCGTGCTGCACGCCGGGCGCGGCGAGCAGCGGCAGGCCCAGGAGTGGTACGCGCGGGCCGCCGCCGAGGGTCACGGCGAGGCCGCGCTGCAACTGGCCGTCGCCCAGGAGCAGCGGGGCAACCTGGCCGGCGCGCTGGAGCGCTACCGGCAGGCGGCGTCCGGCGGGTCGGCGGAGGGCGCGTTCCGGCTGGCCTCGGTGCTGGACCGGCGCGGTGACGCGGACACCGAGGCCGAGCACTGGTACGCGCTGGCGGCCGATGCCGGGCACCGGCGGGCGCAGGTGCGGATGGGGGTGCGGGCGGCCGAGCGCGGCGCGCTGGAGATCGCCGAGAGCTGGTACCGGCGGGCGGCCGAGGCCGGCAGCCGCAGCGCCGCCTTCAACCTGGGGCTGCTGCTGGCCCGGCAGGACCGCGAGGCGCAGGCGATGCTCTGGTACACCAGGGCGGCCGACGCCGGGCACGGGCGGGCGGCGCTGCGCCTGGCGCTGCTGGCGCTGCGCCGGGGGGAGCCGGTGCAGGCGGAGAACTGGTGCCGCCGGGCGGCCGACTACGGGCCGGCCGAGGTGGCGGAGCGGGCCGGGCGCCTGCTGGGCGCGCTGCACGCGGAGCTGAGCGCGTAGGGCGGGTGCGGCGGTTCCCGCCGGGCGGGCGGGGCCGCGTTACGGCGTGCCCGTGCAGTCCGGGCACAGGCCGCGGTAGGTGACCTCGGCGGTGGTGACGGTGAAACCGAAGCGTTCGCCGGCCGGGAGGGCGGCGAGCGGGTCGCCGTGCGGGTGGACGTCGCGGATGGCGCCGCAGCCGGAGCAGACCAGGTGCTGGTGGGCGCGGTGGGCGTTGGGGTCGTAGCGCTTGGCGCGCCCGTTGGTGGCGACCTCCAGGACCTCGCCGAGGCCGACCAGTTCGCCGAGGGTGTTGTAGACGGTCGCGCGGCTGATCTCGGGCAGGCGGGCGACGGCGCGGGCGTGCACCTCGTCCGCGGTGAGGTGGACGTGGTCGCCGTCGAGGACCTCGGCCACGACCCGGCGCTGTGAGGTCAGCCGCCAGCCGCGTCCGCGAAGTCGTTCCAGCAGGTCGCTCATGGGAACAGGGTAAGTCACGCTCTTAGATTGGTTCCAGTGTTGACTTGGACAAAGTCCAAGTTAGGATCGAGTCGTCACGACCGGATAACGCGGAGGCCCTCTTATGACGACCCAGGACGAGCTGCGCCCCACCCTCACCACGGAGGCGGGTGCCCCCGTCGCCGACAACCAGAACACCGAGACCGCGGGCCCCGGCGGCCCGGCGCTCATCCAGGACCAGCAGCTCTTCGAGAAGCTCGCGCACTTCAACCGCGAGCGGATCCCGGAGCGCGTGGTGCACGCCCGCGGCGCGGCGGCCTACGGCACCTTCACGGTGACCGCCGACCTGGCGCCCTACACCCGGGCCTCGTTCCTGTCCGAGGTCGGCAAGCAGACCGAGGTCTTCCTGCGGTTCTCCACCGTGGCCGGCAACCTCGGCTCGGCCGACGCGGTGCGCGACCCGCGCGGCTTCGCGCTGAAGTTCTACACCGAGGAGGGCAACTACGACCTCGTCGGCAACAACACCCCGGTGTTCTTCATCAAGGACGCCGTGAAGTTCCCCGACTTCATCCACACCCAGAAGCGCGACCCGTACACCGGCTCCCAGGAGGCGGACAACGTCTGGGACTTCTGGGGCCTGTCGCCCGAGGCCACCCACCAGGTGACCTGGCTGTTCGGCGACCGCGGCATCCCGGCCAGCTACCGCCACCTCAACGGCTACGGCTCGCACACCTTCCAGTGGCAGAACGAGGCCGGCGAGCACTTCTGGGTCAAGTACCACTTCAAGACCGACCAGGGCATCAGGAACCTCACCCAGGACGAGGCCAACCGGCTGGCCGGCGAGGACCCGGACAGCCACCAGCGCGACCTGCGCGAGTCGATCGAGCGCGGCGAGTTCCCCAGCTGGACCGTGCAGGTCCAGATCATGCCGGCGGCCGACGCGGCGCAGTACCGCTTCAACCCCTTCGACCTCACCAAGGTCTGGCCGCACGCCGACTACCCGCCGGTCGAGATCGGGCGGCTGGAGCTCAACCGCAACCCCGACAACGTCTTCGCCGAGGTCGAGCAGTCGATCTTCTCCCCGTCGCACTTCGTGCCCGGCATCGGCCCGTCCCCCGACAAGATGCTGCAGGGCCGCCTGTTCGCGTACGCGGACGCCCACCGCTACCGCGTCGGCATCAACGCCGACCACCTGCCGGTGAACCGCCCGCACGCCACCGAGGCGCGCACCAACAGCCGCGACGGCCACCTGTACGACGGCCGCCACGGCCGCCAGAAGAACTACGAGCCGAACAGCTTCGGCGGCCCGGTGCAGACCGGCCGCCCGCTGTGGGCCGCCACCGCGGTCACCGGCGCCACCGGCAACCACGAGGCGCCCTCGCACGCCGAGGACGACGACTTCGTGCAGGCCGGCAACCTGTACCGGCTGTTCTCGGAGGACGAGAAGCAGCGGCTGATCGCCAACCTGGCCGGCTTCATCGCCAAGGTCTCCGCCGACCGCGAGGACATCGTCGAGCGGGCGGTCGACAACTTCCGCAAGGCCGACGCCGACTACGGGCAGCGGCTGGAGGCGGCCGTCCGGGAGCTGCGCAAGCAGTAGCCGGGACGCGCCCCGATGAGCGGCGGGCCCGGTCGACCAGAGGACTGGTCGACCC
>NZ_JBHWIR010000166.1:0-4538 GCF_042731835.1 Kitasatospora sp. NPDC059817
CGGGCCGGCCGGCCCCCGCCGTGGTGGGGTCAGCGTTGTTCGGCGGGCAGCAGGGTCGCGAGCCCGTCGAGGACGCGTTGCACGCAGAACTCGAAGCGGGTGTCCATGTCGGGTTCGGTGAGGTCGTCGGCCAGGGCGACGAGGTTGGGGAAGGTGTCGGCGGGCAGGGCGCGGAAGCGGTCGCCGGCGGCGTCGGCGATGTCCCGGCGGCTGGTGCCGAGGACTTCGGCGGCCGAGATCGGGGACTGTTCCTGGAGGACGAACCCCTGGACGAAGGCGCCCAGCAGGTAGGTGGCCATGGCGGCGTCGGCGTCGGAGAAGCCGGCCGCGCGGAGCCGGTCGAGCTGGTCCTCCATCAGGCCGAGCAGGTGGGGCCCGGGGGAGAGGCGGCCCGAGACGACCTTGGCGGCGTCGCGCTTGTCGAGCAGCAGCCGGCGGTAGCGCCAGCAGTAGGCGTGGAACTGCTCGCGCCACCCGCCCTCGCGCGGCGGGGGTTCGGCCGAGGCCATCACCGCGTCGGTGAGCAGGTCGAGCAGTTCCTGCTTGTTGCGGACGTGCCAGTACAGCGAGGCCGCCTTGACGCCGACCTCGGCGGCGACCTTGCGCATCGACAGCCCGTCGAGGCCGTCCCGTTCCAGTACCCGCAGCGCGGCCTGGGTCAGCGCGTCCCTGGTCAGCGGCGGTGTCGTGTCGTCGTTCTCCGGCATGGCTGTGCGGACGCCTCCAGCGGTCTCATCCGGTCTTCTCCGGTCGCGAGTCTCGCGGCGACTGTCCGTGGCGAGCGCCCGTGCGCGAGATCCCGCTTGCAATCTAACACCGTTAGGGGCACTCTGTGCGTGCCGCACCACTCCCTAACGATGTTAGGGACTAGGAATCGGGAGGGTTCCCATGCAGGAGTCGAGCGCCCGGCGCAAACGGCTCGCGCTACTGACGCTCTGCGTCACCATGTTCATGTCGATGCTGGACAACGTCATCGTCAACAACGCCCTGCCCCGCATCGGCCAGGACCTGGATGCCGGGATCAGCGGCCTGCAATGGGTCGTCGAGGGATACAGCCTCGTCTACGCCGGGTTCGTGCTGACCGGCGGCGCGCTCGGCGACCGGTACGGCCGCACCCGGATGTTCCGGCTCGGCCTCGCGCTGTTCACGGTCGGCTCCGCGCTCGCCGCGCTCGCCGGAACGATCGGCCTGCTGGTCGGCGCCCGGATGCTGCAAGGCGTCGGGGCCGCGCTGCTCACCCCGGGCAGCCTCGCCCTGCTGCGCCACGTCTTCACCGACGAGCGCGAGCGCGCCAAGGCCATCGGCCTCTGGTCCGGGGTCTCCGCGCTGGGCCTGTCGATCGGCCCTGTGGTCGGCGGGCCGATGGTCGAGCACCTCGGGTGGGCCAGCGTGTTCTGGATCAACGTGCCGATCGGCGTGGCCGCACTGGTGCTCGCCGCCCGCGTGCTCCCGGACATCCCCCCGCGTGCCCGGCGGATCGACCTCGGCGGCCTCGTCCTCTCCGCCGCGGGCCTCGGCCTGCTGGTCTACGCGCTGATCGAGGGGCCGACCCGCGGTTGGACGGACACCCGGGTGCTCCTCTGCGGTGCCGCGGCGCTCGTGCTGCTGGCGGCCTTCCTGGTGCTCGAACTGCGGCTCGCCGAACCGATGCTGGAGCTGCGGCTGTTCCGCGACGGCGCCCTCGGCGGTGCGCTGCTCAGCGGCTTCATGGTCAGCTTCGGGATCTTCGGCGCGCTCTTCTTCCTGCCGCTGCTGATGCAGGGCCCGCTCGGCTGGTCCCCGTCCGACGCCGGCTACGCCGGGCTGCCGATGACCGCGATGATCGTCGTCGCAGCCCCGCTCTCCGGCGGGCTGACCTCGCGGTACGGGCCCCGACTGCCGCTGGTGCTCGGTCTCGCGCTGTGCGCGGCGGGCCTCGGCGGGCTGTCCCTCTACGGCGGGCACGCCCACTACGTCGAGTACCTGTGGACCCTGTTCGCGATGGGCCTCGGGATGGGGATGACCTTCACCCCGGTGTCGATCGCGGTGCTCCAACGGGTCGCCCCGGCGCAGACCGGGATGGCCTCGGCGAGCATCAACACCCTGCGCGAGCTGGGCGGCGTCCTCGGGATCGCGGTGCTCGGCGCCGTGCTGACCAACCGGATGACCGGCAGCCTGACCGCCGCCCTGCACCGGCTCGGCGTGCCGCCGGACGCCGTCGGCCCGATCGCGGACGCGCCCGCCGGGGCGGGGCGCGGCGGTGGCGGCGCGGCCGCCGTGCTGCCCGGCCCGGTCCAGGACGCGGTGGACGGCGCCTTCATCGAGGGCCTCCACCTCGCGGCGCGCTGCGGTGCGGCCGCGCTCGCCGTCACCGCCGTCCTGGTCGCCGTCCTGCTGGGCCGGGCCCGCCCGCTTGCCCCGGGCGGTACCAGCCTCCCGGAATCGGCCCCCGACTCCGCGTCGGACCCGGGCTCCGACCCCGGCCCGAGCCCCGGCCCAGACCTCGGCCCCGACCTCGACCCGAGCCCCGGTCCGGAGCCGCTGGCCGAGGCCCGGCCGGTCTGACCGACCTGACCGGTTCGCGTGCCGACGCCACGTCAGCGGATGCCCTCGACCGCCGCCTGCGCCGTGCGGGCCAGTTCCCGGCGCGCCCCCGCCGGGGTGGCCGGCGGCGCGGGCGGCGGAATCGGCGGCAGGAACGTCACGTCGGCGACCAGCCCGCGCACCGCGACCACCCGGGCGAGCGAGGTGAGCAGTCCGTCGTCGCCGATGAAGGCGGGCACGCTGGTCGGCCGTCCGTCCGCCAGCCGGTAGCGGATCGTCACCGGCTGGACGAAGGCGCCCGCCTCCACCGCCGCCTGGAACAGTGCGGGCCGGAAGCGGCCGCTCTCCCGCCCGCACCAGGTGGACCCCTCCGGGAAGACGATCACCGGCTGGCCGGCGCGCAGCACCTCGGCCACCGCCGCCACGGTGTCGGGCAGCGCGCGCAGCCGGTCGCGGTCCAGGAACACGGTGCCGCCCCAGGCGATCAGCGGCCCGAGCACCGGCCACCGGCGGACCTCGGTCTTGGCCAGTGAGCGGCCCGGGCGGCCCGCCGCGATCAGCGGGATGTCCAGCCAGGACACGTGGTTGGCCACCACGAGCGTCCCGCCGCCGAGCGTGCCGCCCGGCGTCCCGAGGTGGACGGTGACCCCGAGGGTGTGCAACAGGACGCGCGCCCAGAGCCGGATCAGCCGCTCCCGGGTCCCGTACGGGAGGAGGCGCAGGGGCAGGCTGAGCAGCACGCCCGCCAGCACCGCCGCCAGGCAGGCCGCCAGCCGCAGCGCCCGCCGGGGGCGCGAGACGGCGGGCGCCGGGTCGGCCAGGCAGGTCTCGGGCCGGCAGGGGGCCGTCGGAAGCCAGACGCTCATGATGAGGCGCCGAGGGGCCGGGAGGGCAGTCCAGACAGGAAGTGCCGCAGGTAGCGCGGGTCGGTGCGCTCCAGGGACAGCAGCACGTACAGGTCGACGCAGTCGAAGTCCGGGTCGTACGCGGGCTCGCCGCAGACCCAGGCGCCGAGCCGCAGGTAGCCGCGGAGCAGGGCGGGCAGCGCGCCGCGCTCGGCGCGCGGCACGCCGGTGGCGTCCCAGCGGCGGCGCGGGGTGACCCGGTACTGCTCGGGGGCCAGGTACTTGGCGCTGACGGTGTCCCAGACCCGGGCCGCGGTGGCGCCGCCGTCGTCCAGGGGGATCGAGCAGCAGCCGCCGACCCAGGTGTTGCCGGTGTCGGAGAGGTACCGGGCGATGCCGCCCCACATCAGGTTGATGACGGCGCCGTTGCCCCGGTGGTCGGGGTGGATGCAGGAGCGGCCGAGTTCCACCAGGCCCGGGCGGACCGGCGCCAGGGCGGAGAGCTCGAACTCGCCGTCGGAGTAGAGCCGTCCGGCCCGCCGGGCGGCCTCGGGGCGCAGCAGCCGGTAGGTGCCGACGACGGCGCCGTGCTCGCCCTCGCGGACCAGGAGGTGGTCGCAGTACTCGTCGAAGGGGTCGACGTCCAGGCCGGCGACCGGGCTGTGCAGGACGGCGCCGAGCTCGGCGGCGAACACCTGGTGGCGCAGCCGCTGGGCGGCGCGCACGTCGTCGGCGTCGCGGGCGAGGGAGACGGTGTAGGCGGCCGGGGCCTGCGGCCGGCGAGGGGCGGGGACGGCGGGGGCGTCCTGGGTGGGGGCTACTGCGGTCGGAGTGTACGTGGGGACGGTGGTCATGGCGGACCCTCCAGGGCAGCACGATCGGCGGCGCCCTGGATCGCCAGGGCACCGGCCCGGCCCGCAGGCGTTGGGCCTGCACGCGAACCGGTCCCCGTATATCTCTCCGAGCCGGTTGGCATCCATGTTGCGGCGCGGCGGAGCGCAGATGTGCAACTGCTGAATGGGACCACCCGTCGCCTCCCGGTCATCTGCCGGGCACCGGGCGCTCGCCCGCCGGGGGTGGACAGCCCCGGCGCCTGTGCGCCCGGGCCGAGCACACGCTCCGGGGATTACCCAGGTACACACCCGGTCCGGGGCGATGTTTTTGGGGACA
>NZ_JBHWIR010000166.1:4548-16513 GCF_042731835.1 Kitasatospora sp. NPDC059817
GCCGCGCTGGCGGGGGGGGCCGCGGGGGGGCCCGGGGGGGGGGGCGCCGCCCGGGGCGCGGGCCCCCCCCCCCCGACCACTCTCTCCGGGGATTCCCCTGGAACTCCCGCGGACGGGTGCGATGTTGTGCGCGACCGGCGTGCCCCGAGCAGGGCGCGCCCCCGGCAGGTCCTAGAAGGCCTGCCAGCCCTTCGGGTCGACGTCGCCCGGGATGACGGGCGCGGGGCCGTAGGGTTCGCGGGTGAGGACGAAGGAGCCGAGGTCCAGGTGGCTGACCGTGCCGTCGGCCGCCCGGACCACCCGCAGGGTCTCGCCCGTGTAGTAGTCGTCCAGTCCCGTCCAGGTGCCGTCCGGCTCGGCGCGGAAGCGGGAGCTGCGGGCTCCGCCGGTGAGCGAGGTCAGTTCGAGGCCGCGGTCGGCCCGCAGCCGCAGGGCCTGCGCCGAAGTGCCCCAGTACCAGGGGCCGGTGAGGGCCAGCAGCTCCTCGTCGACCTCGGGCAGCGGGCGCCAGGGCTCGGGCAGCCGGGGCTCGTGTTCGGCGGTGAGCGTGATCAACTGGGTGGCCACCAGGGTGGTGCCGGCGCCGGTGGTGGCGTTGGACAGGGCGATCGCGGCCAGGCCGTCCTCGTCGCTGACCCACAGTGCGGCGGTGAAGCCGGGCATCGAGCCGGTGTGGCCGTACAGCACCCGGCCTTCGTGGCGGCGCAGTTGCAGGCCGAGGCCGTATCCGGTGGTCCAGGTCGTGTTGTCGGGGCCGGTGGCGGGCCGGCGCATCTCGGCGAGCGAGTCGGCGGCGAGCACCTTGTCGTCCCCGGCGGCGAGGAAGGCCGCCCAGCGGGCCAGGTCGGCGACGGTGGACCAGAGTTGGCCGGCCGGGCCCATCAGGCCGGTGTCGGTGAGCGGCTCCGGCAGCATGACGTCGGCCCACGGGTGGACGGCGAAGCCTCCGGCGTGCGGGTGCTCGGGCAGCAGGGTGGTGCGGTCCATGCCGAGCGGCGCCAGCACCTCGCGTCGCAGCACCTCGCCCCAGGGCTCGCCGCGCAGCCGCTCGACCAGCGCGCCGAGCAGCGCGTAGCCGGGGTTGGAGTAGTGGTGGAGGCGCCCGGCCGGGTGCTTGATCGCGGCGCCGGGCTCCAGCAGGTCGTCCAGTCCGGGTCGCAGGGAGCCGTCGGTCCGTTCCCACCAGGGCCCGGGCGTCTCGGCGGCGAGTCCGGCGGTGTGGGCGAGCAGTTGCGCGATGGTCGCGCCGTCGGCCGGGGTGCCGGGCAGGTGGCGGGCGAGTGGGTCGGCGAGGTCGAGCAGGCCCTCGTCGCGCAGCCGCAGCACCAGCACGGCGACGAAGGTCTTGGTGAGCGAGCCGATCCGGTACTGGACGTCGGGGGTCGGCGCGTGTCCGTCGATCATGCTGCGGGCGCCGCTCCAGACCAGCCGGCCGTCCCGGACCACTCCGGCGGCCAGGGAGGGCGTGCGCCCTTCGGCCTGGGCGACGGCGATCCGGTGCAGCAGGGCGCGGCGGGTGGTCGGCAGCAGTTCGTCGGACTGATCGGTCATCTGATCCTCTGAATCCTTCGGCGCGGTCCGGCGGGGGAGGCCCGTCGGTGTGGTCTGCCACGAGGTCCGTCGGCGAGACCGTCGGTGAGGTCCGCAGGCGGGGGCCGCCGGTCAGCACGGACGGGCGACAGACGAACCCAACCTAGCCAGGCCGCTCCGAAGGATCCACCCGTTATCTCCGCAAACGCCCCGCGATCGCGCCGCGAATGCCCCGTGAACGCCCCGCGATGTCGTCGCCGGGCCGGTCAGCCTGGCAGCGGCGGGAGTTCGGGCCGCTGCAGCCAGGCCTCGAAGACCGGGGCCAGCGGGGCGGTCGTGTACCGGGAGGCGTGCGCGAGCAGGTCGGCGGTGCCGACGACGCCGTGCCGGTGGACGCTCGTCCAGTCCCGCAGCATCGCGAAGAAGGCGTCCTCGCCCAGCGCCCGCCGCAGCGCGTGCACGGCCAGGCCGCCGCGCTGGTACAGCCGGTCGTCGAACATCAGCCGGCGGCCCGGGTCGGCGAGCCTGAGGTCCTGCGGGAGCCCGGCCAGCAGGCCGTGCGCGGCGGCGGCGTGGGTGGCCGCGGCCGGGCCGCCGGCGTGCTCGGACCACAGCCACTCGGCGTATTTGGCGAAGCCCTCGTTGAGCCAGATGTGCCGCCAGTCGGCGATCGTCACGCTGTTGCCGAACCACTGGTGCGCCAGCTCGTGGGCGATCAGTCGCTCGCGTTGCCAGCCGCCGCCGAGGTGGTTCGTCCCGAAGGTGGCGACGCCCTGCGCCTCCACCGGGACGTCCAGTTCCTCGTCCGCGACGACCACCGCGTACTCGCCGAACGGGTACGGCCCGAACACCTCGTCGAAGTACGCCATCATCTCCGGCTGCCGGCCGAAGTCCCGGGTGAACGCGGGGACCAGCCGCTCCGGCACGTAGCCGGTCTGCGGCACGGCCGGGCGGGCCGCCAGCGGCACCGGCCGGTAGTGGCCGATCGACACCGTCACCAGGTACGGCGAGGTCGGCGCGCTCTGCTCGTACACCCAGGTGGTGCTGGACGCCCGGGTGGTGCGGGTCAGCAGCCGGCCGCTCGCCAGCACGGTGAACGGGGACGGCGTGGTGATCGCGATCTGGTACGTCGCCTTGTCGGCGGGCCGGTCGTTGCACGGGAACCAGGACGGCGCGCCGATCGGCTGGCTGGCGACCAGCGAGCCGTCGGTCAGCTCCTCCCAGCCCAGGCCGCCCCACGGGCTGCGCACCGGACGGGGGTTGCCGGTGTAGTGCACCTCGACGGTGAACGCCGCCCCCGCCGCCAGCGCCCTGGCCGGGCGGATCCGCAGCTTGCCGGCGCGGTGGGTGTAGCGGGCGGCCTTGCCGTCGACCAGCACCCGCCCGATCCGGAACTCGGCCAGGTCCAGCGCGAACTCGGCCAGCGCCGCGTCCGCCACGGCGCTCAGCCGGGCCGAGGCCGCCAGCCGGTTCGGCCCGGGCCGGTAGTCCAGCGCGAGCTCGTAGCGGTGGACCCGGTAGCGGTGGTCGCCGCTGGCCGGGAAGTACGGGTCGGGGGCGCCGGCGGCCGCCGGGACGTGCTTGGGCTTCACGGGGGCGGGCACTTCCTGCGGGCCGGGACGGGTGGTCATGGCGTGGGCTGCCACGCCTCGATGGGGTTGCCCAGCCACCGCGTGTCGGCGGGGACGGACTCGGCGCGCATCACCAGCGAGGCCGGGCCCAGCGTGCTGCGCGCGCCCACCGTGCTGCCGGGCAGCACGATGCCGCCCGGGCCCAGGGTGGCGCCCTCGCGGAGGACCACAGTATCCATCCGCATGATCCGGTCGTGGAAGAGGTGCGTCTGCACCACGCAGCCCCGGTTGACGGTGACGCCGTCCCCGAGGGTGACCAGGTCCGCCTCCGGCAGCCAGTAGCTCTCGCACCAGACGCCGCGGCCGACCCGCGCGCCGAGCGCCCGCAGCCAGAGGTTCAGCACCGGCGTGCCCGGCACCGCGCCGACCAGCCACGGCACCGCCAGCACCTCGACGAAGGTGTCCGCGAGCTCGTTGCGCCACACGAAGCTGCTCCACAGCGGGTGCTCCACCGCCCGGAACCGGCCGACCAGCAGCCACTTCGCCGCCACCGCGACCAGGCAGGCCACCGCGCCGGCGCCCAGCAGCACCAGGCCCGAGAGCAGCGCGGCCACGCCCGCCGGCCAGGAGACGGACAGCCGGGACAGCACCGCGACGGTCAGCATGCCGAGCGCCCCCGAGGCGAGCACCGGCAGCAGCCGGGCCAGCTCGACCAGTCCGCGCGCCCAGAGCAGCCGGGCCGGCGGCTCGTAGGTCAGGCTCTGGTCGGCCTCGTCCGCCGCGCGCGGCAGCCGCATCGGCGGCATGCCCAGGTACGAGCCGCCCTTCTTGGCCTTCTCCGGTGTCGCCGACAGCACGCCCACCAGGCCCCGTTTGGGCACCGCCCGCCCCGGCGCGGTCATTCCCGAGTTCCCGAGGAACGCCCGCTCGCCGACCTTCGCCTCGCCGAGCCGCACCCAGCCGCCGCCCAGCTCGTACGGCGCGATCAGGGTGTCGTCGGCCAGGAACGCGCCGTCGCCGACGGTGGTCAGGCTGGGCAGCGCCAGCACTGTGGACACCTCCGCGCCCCGGCCGACCCTCATCCCGAGCGCCCGCAGCCACAGCGGCGTGACCAGTCCCGCGTACAGCGGGAACAGCACCTCCCGGGCCCGGTCCATCAGCTGGGTGACGGTCCACGCCTGCCAGCCGACCCGGCCGTGCAGCGGGTGCACCCCGGGGACCAGACCGCGGCTCAGCAACCGGACGGCGGCCACCAGCTGCGCCGCGTACACCGCGCCGTACGCCAGGGTGGCGGGCAGCAGGCCGAGCAGCGCGCCGCCGAGCGCCGCACCGAGGTCGTCGCCCTGGTGGACGAATCCGGCGAGGACCGCGAGCGCGGCCAGCGCGGGCGCCACCGGGAGCAGGCCGAGCGCCGTGCCGCTGGCGCCGTAGAGCGCGGCCCAGAACGCCCGGTGCGGCGGGCGCTCCTTGGGCCACGCCCGCTCGACGCGGCCCAGCTTGACGGCGGGCGCGCCGCCCCAGCGCTGGCCGGTCGGCACCTGCCCGGTGACGCTGGAGCCGGGCAGCACCTGGGCGCGCTTGCCGACCCGGGCGCCGGGCAGCAGGGTCGAGCGGGTGCCGACCACGGCGCCGGAGCCGACCTTGACCTGGCCGACCTCCAGCCGGTCGCCGTCCAGCCAGTAGCCGCACAGGTCCACCTCGGCCTCGACGGCGCAGCCCCGGCCCAGCTTCAGCATCCCGGTGACCGGAGGCAGCGAGTGCAGGTCCACCTCGGGCCCGACCTTGGCACCCAGCGCCCGGGCGTAGCGGACCAGCCAGACGCCGGACAGTGCGGTGGCGCCGCTGAGCTCGGCGAGCCGCTCGGCGGTCCAGAGCCGCAGGTGGATGGCGCCGCCGCGCGGATGGCTGCCCGGGCGCAGGCCGCGCAGCAGCAGCCGGGCGCCGCCGGCCGCGATCGCCAGCCGGCCCGCCGGGGTGTACAGCGCCAGGGCGCCCGCGCCGACCGCCCACCAGGAGGCAGTGGGTGCCCACGGGTAGTCGCCGAGGTGGGAGAGCAGGTTGCCGGCGGCCAGCAGGGCGACCGTCCAGCGCAGGCCGACCACGGTGAACAGCGGGATCAGCAGGAGCAGCTGGAGCAGCTTGGCCCTGGTCGGCACCAGGGCGACGGTGCGGGCCTGGCCGCCCTGGGCGGCGGTGCGCTCCAGGTGCCGGGCGAGCTTGCGCAGCGTCGGGTGCTGGTAGACGTCCAGCACGGCGGCGTTCGGGTAGCGGGTGCGCAGCAGCGTGGTGAGCCGGGCGGCGGCCAGGCTGCCGCCGCCGATGCCGAAGAAGTCGTCGCGCGGGCCGCTCACCGTCACACCGAGGATCTCGGCCCACTGCTCGGCCAGCCAGGCCTCGGTGCCGTACAGCTGCTCGCTCGGCCCGGCGTTCTCCAGCTCGGGCAGCGGCCATGGCAGCGCGGCCCGGTCGACCTTGCCGGAGGTGCGGGTGGGCAGGGCGTCGACCGGCGCGAGCAGCGGCACCAGGGCGGCCGGCAACTCGGCGCGCAGCTTCTCGACGGACTGCTCGCGGTCGAAGCCGTCCTGGACGACCAGGTAGCCGACCAGCAGCTGGTTGCCGCCGCGCGCGGTGCGGACGGCGGCGGCCGCGCCCGCCACGCCGGGCAGGGCCTGGAGCGCCGCGTCGACCTCGCCGAGTTCGATCCGGCGGCCGCCGAGCTTGATCTGCTCGTCGGTGCGGCCGAGGAACAGCAGGCCGGCCGGGTCGGCCTGGACCAGGTCGCCGCTGCGGTACGCGCGCTCCCAGCCGAGCGAGGCCAGCGGCGCGTACTTCTCGGCGTCCTTCTCCGGGTCGAGGTAGCGGGCCAGGCCGACCCCGCCGATCACCAGCTGGCCGGTGCCGCCGGGCGCGACCGGCTCGCCGGCCTCGTCGACCACGGCGAGGTCCCAGCCGTCCAGCGGCAGGCCGATCCGGACCGGGCCGTCGCCGGTCAGCAGCGCGGCGCAGGCGACCACGGTGGCCTCGGTGGGGCCGTAGGTGTTCCAGACCTCGCGGCCCTCGGTGACCAGCCGCTGCACCAGCTCCGGCGGGCAGGCCTCGCCGCCGAAGATCAGCAGCCGCACCTCGTTGAGCGCCTCGGCCGGCCAGAGCGCGGCCAGCGTCGGGACGGTGGAGACCACGGTGATCTCCTGCTCCGCCAGCCAGGGGCCGAGGTCGGCGCCGCTGCGCACCTGGGAGCGGGGGACGGGCACCAGGCAGGCGCCGTGGCGCCAGGCCAGCCACATCTCCTCGCAGGAGGCGTCGAAGGCCACCGACAGACCGGCCATCACCCGGTCGCCGGGGCCGATCGGCTCGTCCTGGAGGAAGAGCGCCGCCTCGGCGTCGACGAAGGCGGCAGCGTTGCGGTGGGTGACGGCCACGCCCTTGGGGCGGCCGGTGGAGCCGGAGGTGAAGATGATCCAGGCGTCGTTGGCCGGGGTGGGGTGGGGTCGGTGGTCCGCGGCCGCCTCGCCGGGGTGGGGCACCGGGCGTTCGCGGTGGACGGTCAGCGCGCGGTCGGCGCCGAGCACCGCGGCGACGCCGGCCTCCCCGAAGACCAGCTGGGCGCGCTCGTCCGGGTCCTCGGCGTCGACCGGCACGTAGGCGGCGCCGGCGGCGAGCACCGCGAGGATCGAGACGTACAGGTCGTTGGTGCCCGAGGGCACCCGCACGCCCACCCGGTCGCCAGGGCCGATCCCGGCGGCGGCCAGCCGGCGGCGCAGCTGCTCGACCTCGGCGGCCAGGGCGCGGTAGCCGAGCACGGTGCGTCCGTCGTCCAGGGCCGGCTCGTCGGGGTGGTCGCGGACGGTGGCGTCCAGGACGTCGACCAGGGTGCGCGGTGCGGCGGCCGGACGGCCCGGGAAGAGGGCCTGCGGCGGTGCGGCATGGGGTGGCGTGGCTTGGGGCTGAGTGGCTCGGGGTGGTGTGGCCTGGGGCGACGTGGGGGACTGCTCCGTGCTCGGTTCAGCTGTCATGGCAGCCCGTACGCTCCTCGTCCTCGCCCCGTTCCGACTGATGCCCGGCCCTTCGGGGCGGTGGGAGCACTCGCCTGACGGGGTGACCCCACTCCGGGGCCGGAGCGGACAACCCGACTGATGGTAGCCCCGGGTGCGAGGCGCCGTACGGCCCGACACCTGGCCCAACTAGGCCGGAAATGGCCTGAGCTGACGTTGTGTCAGTCAACAACTGGATAGGCGTGGAAGTCATGTGACTGGATGTCAGTCGAATTGACGGATCGTCAGGACGAATTCTCGATCGTGATCCACGCCACAGGGAATGCTGCTCCCTTCGGGTGGCGGGCCCGGCTTCCCGGTCCGGTTCCGGCCCGGCTGCCGGGCCCGCCATGGTGTCGGAGTGGTGTTCGAGTGGCGCCAGAGAGGGCGCCCGAATGACGCCCGGGTGGTGCCCGAGTGGCGCCCGAACGGTCAGCGGAAGCGGTGCAGGTGCTCCCGGAGGAACGCCTCCAGGGTGCGCGGGGCGTGCCCGGTGAGGTGGGTGAGGGTGTCGTCGGGCGCCTCCCGGCGGACCACCGCGAGCTGCTGGATCTCCACCACGTGGGAGGCCAGCCAGGGCGGCATCCCGGCCCGCTCGACCAGATGGGCGTGCAGCCCGGCCGGGGGCAGGTCGAGGTAGCGGACCGGGCGGCCGAGCAGCTCGCCGAGCAGCCCGGTGAGCTCCGGGTAGCTGTACGCCCGGCCGCCGGTGAGCGGATACGTTCCGCCGGCGAGCTCCGGGCGGGTGAGCACCCCGGCCGCGGCGTCGCCGATGTCCCGGGCGTCGACGTAGTTGCAGCGGGCCTGGCCCAGGGCGCCGTGCACCACCCCGGCGGCGGCGATGCCGGGTGCCAGCAGCAACAGCTTCTGCATGAATGCGTACGGCCGCAGCACCGTCGCGGTGACGCCGGACGCGCGCAGGCGCTCCTCGATCAGATGGTGGCCGCGAGAGACGGCCACGGGGGAGTCCGGTTCGGCTGCGGGTGCGGAGATCTTGACGATGTGCTCCACGCCGCTCTCGACCGCCGCGTCGATCGCGGCCAGCTCGTGCTGGACCTGCTGCGGGCCGTTGGCCATGGTGAGGAAGAGCTGGTGTGCGCCGCGGAAGGCCGCGCGCAGCGAGTCCGGGTCGGCGGCGTCGGCCGGGAGCGTCTCGGTCAGTGCGAGGGTCCGGTCGTCGAGTCCGGCCGCGAGGCGGGCGGGGTCGCGGCTGAGTGAGCGGCTCGGTGCACCGAGGGCGGCGAGGCTGCGCAGGGTGGCACCGCCGGTGGCGCCTCCGGCGCCCATGACGACGATCATGAGGTCTGTCCTTCCGGTCGGGTGGAGAGTCGGTGCTGCGGGGATCGGGGCCGGCGGCTGCCGCGCCAGCGCCAGGTGATCACGGTGGCCGCGATCGCCGACGAGACCGGCAGGTCGATCGGAAGGCGGCCGGGCCAGGGGCTGGTGGCGAGCCCGTGGATCTGCGGCAGCCAGTGCGCGGCCGCGAGGCCGACGGCGAGTGCGACGGCCGCGGCGGCCAGGCCGAGTGCGGGGGCCAGCAGGGCGTGCGGTGCCCGGCCGCCCGGGGAGCGGTTGGACCGGCGCCGCAGGGCGGAGCCGACCAGGGTGGCGACGACGGCCGAGGTGCCGCCGATCGTGGTGGCCGCGGCGATCATCAGCTGCGGTTGGTGCGTGACGGCCCCGCCGATCCCGGCCATCACGGCGGGCATCGCGTAGGCGACGAGGACCTCCCGCCACAGGGTGAAGGGGGGTGGTGCGCCGGGTGCTTTCTTGCTCATGGGCCTCTCCTGCGGAGGTGCTGGGGTGAAAGTGATTAGGCGGCTAACTATTTGTGATTAGGTGCCTAACTATTGGGTCGTGAGGTTGGCGGGCCGCCTTGCGCGGCCCGCCGTTCTCGACCGGGTCAGTCCGCGGTCAGCGCGTCGGCGCCCTCGACCACCCTGGCCAGGAGGTCGAGGAAGGTGGCGCGCTCCTCGACCGAGAGCCCGCCGACCAGCGCCTGCATCCGGGCGAAGTGCTCAGGCGCCAGATCGCGCAGCCGCTGTGCACCGCGTGCGGTGAGGACCACCACGTTGGCGCGGCCGTCCTCGGCGGACGGGCGGCGGACCACCAGGCCCTCCCGCTCCAGGCCGTCCACCAGGCCGGTCACGGTCGCCCGCGAGACGCCGAGGCCGGCCGCGAGCTGGGAGGGCGACTTCTCGCCGCCGTGGTCCTCCAGATCGGCCAGCAGTCGGTAGCGGCCGGTGGAGAGCCCGAACCGGGCGAAGTGCACCTCCCCGGCCTGGCCGATCCGGGCGCCCGCCGCCATCAGCCTGGCCGCGACCAGGATCGCCTGCGGGTCGGCCGTGAGGCCGTAGCGGGCGATCTGGCGGCGTGCCTGATCGAGGGTGGGGGCGCCGCTGCCGGCGTCGGGGCGTTGCGTCATGAAAGTAATATGGCGCCTCATCAGTTTCCCGGTCAAGTCGACCGTCCGGCGTTCGATGTCCGGCGTCCGAAGGCGGCCGCGCTGCGCGGGGCGGCCGGGCGTCGGCGGCGGGCGGGTGTGCGGGCGGGTGCTCTGCCGGCTGTCGAGCGGCGCTCCGGCTGTCGAGCGGCGCCGGGTGTCCGGGTGTCCGGGTGTCCGGGTTCCATGGTGACGAGTCATCAGGTCAATCAACCGTCAAGTTGGTTCATTCACAGAATAATCCGGTCGCAAAATGGAAGCCATCGAAACATTTACGCTGCTTCCAGGTCTTCACATGGAGATCTCAGACTGACAGGCTGGGGCCGCCCTTTCAGTACTGAGGAGGTTCCTTGTCCCGTATATCCACGCTGGCCGGAGCGGTCACCTGCGCCCTCGCCCTCGTCACCGGTAGTGCTGTCGCGGCGTCGGCGGCGCCGATAGACCTGGCGCCGGGTGCGGCGGCCGAGGCGAAGGTCGCCGCTGTCAACTGGGCCCCGTGTAACCCCGACCCGAGCAAGCCGGACCCAGGCATCTACGACTGTGCCGTGTACCCGGTGCCGCTGGACTATGACAACCCGTCGGGTGAGAAGATCGGCATCGCCATGATGCGCCGGCGGGCGAGCGACCCGTCCAAGCGGATCGGCTCGCTGTTCCTCAACCCGGGCGGCCCGGGTGGTAGCGGCTACCTGTGGGCGACCACCACCCGATTCGGTACCGAGGTGCAGTCGCGCTTCGACCTGGTCGGCTTCGACCCCCGCGGCGTGGCCCGGAGCAACCCGCTCAAGTGCTTCAAGACCCAGGAGGACGCCGACGCGGTCAACGGCCGCATGGTCGGCGTGCCGGTCACCAAGGCCGAGATCAACGAGACGCTGGACGCGGACCAGGACTACACCGACGCGTGCAGCAAGAACGCCGGCCCGCTGATCGAGCACATGTCGACCATCAACGTGGTCCGTGACCTCGACCGGATGCGCCGCGCCGTCGGCGACTCCCAGCTCAACTTCGCCGGGTTCTCCTACGGCACCCTGATCGGCGCGACCTACGCCGGGATGTACCCGAACAAGGTGCGCACGATCATCGTCGACGGCAACGTCGACCCGAACCTGCGCCTGCACGACGGCCTGGAGTACGACCGTCAGCGGGCGGGCGGCTTCGAGCTGGCCCTGGACGAGTTCCTGAAGCGCTGCCAGGCCGCCGGCGCCCCGCGCTGCGCCTTCGGCGAGGGCGACACCCGGGCCAAGTTCGACCAGCTCCGCGACCACCTGCGGACCAGCCCGGTCACCCTGCCGAACGGCTCCCAGGTGACGCTGAGCACCTTCACCAGCGAGGTGGCCAGCGCGCTGTACTCGCAGGCCAAGCTGGCGCCGCTGGCCAAGTCGCTGCAGGCGACGTACCAGCTGGTCCAGAAGCCGGCCGCGAACACCCTGATGGCGCCGAAGGCGACCGTCTCGGACGACGACGCCAACATCCTCGCGGTGAACGCCCCGCGGGCGCTGCGCGAGGCCCCGGTCGACTCCGAGTACACCGCCGACGACTCCTACATGGGCGTCAACTGCCAGGACAAGCCGTACCCGTCGAACGACCGGGTCTTCCCGAACGTCGCCAAGGCCTGGGAGAAGGAGTCGCCGACCTTCGGCCGCTACCAGGCCTTCGACGCGCCCGCCTGCGCGAGCTGGCCGGCCCCGGCCCGGGACGCCGAGCGCTTCAGCGGCCCGTGGAACAAGAAGACCTCGAACACCGTCATGGTGATCGGCAACCTCTACGACCCGGCCACCCAGTACAAGTTCGCCCAGCGGATGCAGCAGCAGCTGGGCAACGCCGTGCTGGTCAGCGTGGACTCGATCGAGCACTGCGCCGTCGGCCGCAGCCAGGCGCTGAACGCGCTGGTCACCCGCTACCTGGTGGACGGCACCGCGCCGAAGCCGGGCCAGCTGCTGAAGCCGGACGCGGCGATCTTCCCGGCGGCCTGACGGGGCTGAGCAGCCGGCCGGTGCCGGCCCGCAAGGCCTGCACGTCCCGCCTGGCCCGCCCGGCAGGACTGGCCGGGCGGCCCCCGGGGGCCTGAGGTACGCATGAACGGATGTGGTGGTCGGCGGCGCCGGCCACCACATCCGTGCTTTCCGGCCGAGCTCCCGGAGGACGGCGTGAATACGGATGGCCGTGCGAACGCGGACGACGGCGTGAGCGCGGATGACGGCGCGAACGGGAAATGCGGCGTGAATGCGACGGTGGATCGCCATCCGGCCCTCCTCGGAAACGAGTTCTTCTCGGATTCTTCTCGGATGTCGGGGACCGTAGCCGATACCACTGACACTGATAGTTCTAACCGGGTCCCTGGTGGTCGTGGCTCTGCCACTGACTGACGCCCTGCTGGGCTGTCCTCCGGTTGT
>NZ_JBHWIR010000167.1:0-1550 GCF_042731835.1 Kitasatospora sp. NPDC059817
ATTTATTACGTCTGTTCTAATATTTCCCCGCCGGGTGGCCCCCCGGCGCGCCCCCCCCCCCCCCGCCCCCCCCCCCGGGCTCCATCGAGCAGCCAAATGTAGACCGGTCTACATATTTCCCCGGGAGCAAAAAAGGCCCCCGGCCGACGGCGTGCATCGTGGAATCGTGGAACGGAGGTTGAGCCACCTCGCCGGGTCGCCGAACCGGCGCGGTCCGACTCGATCGAAACTCTCCCGCACGGGGGCGCTCTGCGCCGCAACCTGGTCGCCGCTACGACGTTGAACCGGGCATGGACAACAATGCCGCTCCGTTCGGTGCTTGGCGAGGACTCTCGTCGGCGGCAGAGATCAGCTGGGTTCCCGATCGCCACATTCTCAGGGCGCTTCATGCCGTGATGTTCGGCAACCGGTGGTTCACCCAGATCAGCGCGACCGAGCTGGCGGGCCTGGCCGCCATGCCCGATGCGGCCGTGGTGCTCGGAAGTCGACGCTGCTATTTGGCGGACAGTCCGGGGAACCAGGCCCTCGCGGCCCTGCTGCGCGAACGGCCGGAGGAGTTCGGGCAGGTCGGTCCCGTCATCCTCGGTGCGCAGAGCCTGCACTGGGAACCGGATCGGGCGGCCGGGGCAGGGCGGCTCGGGTTGGCGGGGGTGCAGTGCTTCGACGGGTTCCAGCGACTCGTCACGATCGCCCGCATCTCCCGCGAACTGCCGCCCGCGGACCTGGCCAAGGCCGTCCTGTCGGTCATCGTCGTGACCGGCGACGACCGCCACCGGGTCCGCGAGCTCTGCGACCAGACCGACCGCTACGTTAACTCCGCCGTGCCGCAGGACAATCTTGCCCGCTGTCCGCGTCTGCTCGCGGTGCAGGCCGAATTCCAGGCGGAAGGGAGCTACTTCGACCCCCGGCGAGGCATCGTGGCCAGGCCGCACCTGGTCGGATTCACGCCCGCGGACGTGTTCCGGTCGCTCGCGGCGCTCTCGGCTGCGCCGCGCCCTTATCTGAGCCATCAACTCCACACCCCTGAAGGCCTGGACGCGCTCTGGTCGGACATCACCGGTGCCTCCTACCGGAGAATCGTGCACGAGCACTTGCGGGCGACCAGCGTCCAGATCGCGGTGGAGGCCAGGCGCGAGACGCAGAAGGCCATCGCCCGCATCCGAAAGCGCCACAGCATGGGCTGCTACAAGCTGTTGGAGTACGCGCCTGAGCTGGTGACCTGGACGGCCTGCCGGGTCCTTCCGCTGGAGAAGCTCTACGACGGCGGCAGGAACGCGCCGCGCTGGACCGACCTGATCCACGGGGTCCTACCGGCCGAGACCGAGCGGGTCGCCCACCAGCTGGTCGCCTCCTACGAGCGGCTGCGCGGCTCGAAGCACATCTTCAAGCTCGCGGCGCCTGAACTCGACCTGTGGCTGGAGCTCGTGGACGACGTCCTCGGCCGGGCGTAGTCGGCCGGTCCTCGTCGGGGGGGCGGCCCCCGGGGGTCGGGGGGGGCGCCGGCGCCCCCCGCCCCCCCCCCCCGGGGGGTGGGGTGCCCACCCCCGGGG
>NZ_JBHWIR010000167.1:1560-16423 GCF_042731835.1 Kitasatospora sp. NPDC059817
CACGCCTGGGGGGTGGAGCTGTGCGCCCCGGCCGCGGCGGGGGGTCTTGGGGCCGGCCCTGGGGGGCCCCCCCCGCGGGGGTCGGGGGGCGGCCCCCCGGGCCCGTCACCCCCGCCGCGTGTGCTTGAGCTCCTCCCAGCGGGTGGCCTGGGCTGGGGTGAGGCAGCCTCGGAGTTCGGCCAGTTTCAGCAGCTGTGCTTCGGCGTCGGCGCCGAGGGGTTGGGCTTCGGCGCGGTAGTGGTCGGTGAGGAGGGCGTCGAGTTCGGGGCGGGTGAGGGCCGGGTCGAGGCGCTGGGCGAGTTTGGCCATGTTGCGGTAGGAGCCCTGGAGGAGGAACGGGGGTTCGGTGCGGGTTTGGTCGTCCTGGGCGGCGGAGGCCAGGTAGGCGCGGTTGACGGCGAGGACGGTGCCGCGCAGGTGGAGCAGTCCGGCGAGGACGGCGGTCATCCGTTCGACCTCGGCGGCGGGCCAGGCGCCCGCGAGGGTGCCGCCCGGGGTGCCGGTGGCGCGGGCCAGCAGGGTGTCCAGGTCGGCGCGCTCGGCGGTGGCGAGCGGGGCCAGGTGCGGGTTGGCGGGCAGGGCGTTCTCGACGAAGCTGAGCGCGAAGAGGTCCTCGCGCCCGGCGATGACGTCGCCGAGGTTCCAGACGTCGGCGCGGTTGGCGAGCATGTCGGGCAGCCGGAAGAGGCGGCCGGACTCGGTGTACGGGTTGGCGGCCATGACGACGGCGAAGCGCTTGCCGCGCAGGTCCCACTCGCGGGCCTCGCCGTCCCACACCCCGTCGATCCGGCGCTGGGCGTCGCAGAGCGGGATGAAGCGCTGGAGGAACTCGGGCGAGGTGTGCTGGACGTCGTCGAGGTAGAGCAGCACGTTGTCGCCCGCGTGCAGGGCGAAGTTGAGCTTCTCGATCTCGCGGCGGGAGGTGGCGTCGGGGGCCTCGGCGGGGTCGAGGGAGGTGACCCGGTGGCCGAGCGCGGGGCCGCTGACGGTGACCAGCAGCAGGCCGAGCCGTTCGGCGAGGTACTCGACGAGGGTGGTCTTGCCGTAGCCGGGCGGGGAGACCAGGAGCAGCAGGCCGCTGCGGTCGACCGGTCCGCCGGCGTCGGCGGTGCCGAGCTGTTTGGCGAGGTTGTCGCCGACCAGCGGCAGGTAGACCTGGTCGATGAGTCGGTTGCGGACGAAGCCGTTGAGCGGGGCCGGCCGGTACTGGTCGAGCCGTAGCCGGGTGTGCTCGGCGGCCAGCAGGTCGGCGCGCAGTCGCTGGTAGGCGCGGTATCCGGGGGCCTCGGTGGCGGCGAACTCCGCCACCCGGGAAAGGAGTTCGTCGAGGCGCAGGTCGAGCGCGCCGCCCGGGAGCCGGGGGTGGTCGCCGAGCAGGCCGGTGAGGCGGGTGGTGGCGGTGCCTTCGGCGGGCCGGCGCGGCAGGGACGGGCAGAGGAGCGCGGCGGCGGCCTCGGCGAGGTCGCCGGGGTCGGCGTCGACGGCGCTGGACTCCAGCCAGGCCTGGGCGAGTTGGCGTCGGGCGGGCAGCAGTGCGGGCTCGGCGGGCAGTGCGGCCAGTGCTTCGGTGAGACCGGCGGACTCGGGTGCGGCGTGGAACTTGTCGAGCAGGGTGGCGGCCCCCGGCGCGTAAGCGAACGTGGGTGTGGCGGCGGCGAGTTCGGCCACCAGGTATGGGCCTGCGGGTTGCGGGAACGAGGTGAACTCCGTGACGGCGGAGCTCAGTTCGTCGGACAGGTCGGACAGCGCGGTCAGGGCCGCAGGTGCGGCCGGGGCTGGCGCGGCCGGGTCCGCCGCGGCCGGCAGGCCCAGCCGCGGCGCGGCGCCGAAGGCCTGCCGGGCGAGGGCGCGAGCGAGGGAGAGCGAGCGGGCCCGGGTGTGCCAGACCAGTCGCTGCCGCTCGTCGGCGCCGTGCGCCCAGTACAGCTGAGCGGCCGCCCGGGCGGCCGCCGGGTGGCGCAACAGGCCTGCCTCGGCGTGGAGTTCGAGCAGGGCGCGGAGCAGCAGCGCCGCGTCGTGGTCGTGGACGCCGCGCTGGTAGCCCTCGTCCGGGCGCTGTTCGGCGGCGCGGCGGACGAACTCCAGCAGGTCGCCCTCGGCGCGCAGGGTGTCCAGCCCGTCCGGTTCGGCGGCCAGCAGCAGACTGGCGGCGAGGTATTCGGACCGGTACAGCGCGGGGGTCTCGGAGGGCAGCGGCCGGCCCCAGTAGCGCTCGGTGGCGGCGAACGCCGGGTCGGTGACGGGGGAGCGGTAGTCGGTGCCGGTGAGGGTGAAGGCGGGGCGGCCGCGCCAGGGGACGAGGGTGAGTTCGGGCCGCTGGGTGGTGACGGCGAACAGGTGGCGGCCCAGCCGCAGGGTGCCGGGGCCGTCGCCGGCGAGTTCGGCGCGGTCGCGTCGGGCTCGGTGGGCGCGGCTGCGGGCGGCGCGCAGCCGTCCGGTCAGCTCCTCGGCCCGGACCCGGTCGCCGAGTGCGGTCAACTGGGCGGCGAGGTCGCGGAGTTTGACGGCGGTCGGGTCGGCGGCGAGGGCGGCGTCGATCTCGGCCGTGGTGTCGAGGGAGGTGAGCCGCCGGTGCAGGGTGTCGAGGATGCGTTCGGCGGAGGCGGCGATCCGGTCGGCGCGGCGGGCGCGTTCCTCCAGCAGGTGCTGGCGGCGGGCGGTGAGGGCGTCGTGGATTCCGGTGCGCCGGTCGGCGAGTTGTTCGCCCAGTGCCGGGTCGGCGTCGGCGAAGCGGGTCTCCAACTGCTCGATCCGCAACAGGAGTCGGCCGAGCTGGTCGTCGCAGGCCTCGGGGGTGTCGGCGGCGGCGAGCGCGGCGGTGGTGGCCTGGGCGAGCAGGGCGGTTTCGGCGGCGAACTCGGCGGCGGCCTCGCGGGTGCGCAGGTCGCGGCGGCGGACGGTGAGGGCGGCGCGGGCGCGGTTGAGCAGTCCGAGGACGTCGGCGAGCCGGTCGAGGATGGCGGTGCGGGTGGTGGCGTCGGCCAGGTCGAGGGTGCCGACGAGCTCCGAGACGGTCTGCAACGCCTCGCTCTGCTCGGAGATCCGCAGGCCCAGCGGCTCGGCTCCGGCGGCGGTGGCGAGGGCGGCGCAGCGGTCGGCGAGTTCGCCGGCGCGCCGGCGGTGCGGGGCGAAGGCCTCGGGTTCGGCGAGGTGTCCGACGGCGCGGGCGGCGGCCTCGGTCAGGCCCTCGGCGAGGTGGGCGGCGAGCGCGTCGATCCGGGCGGGCTCGGCGCGCGGCAGGTCGCGCAGCGCCTCGACCCGGCCCTGGGCGCGGCGCAGCCCGGCGAGCCGGTCGACCCATTCGGCGGCGTCGGCGAGGGTCTCGCCGCGGGCGGTGCGCAGCAGGCCTTCGACGTGTTCGGCGGCCTGTTCGGTCTGCCGGGCGGCGTGCGCGGTGAGTTCGGCGACGGCCTCGTACTCGGCGATGACCTGCCGGGCGGTGTCGCGGATCTCGGCGAGCGGGGCGGCGAGGTCGCCGAGGCCGGGCTGGCCCAGCCAGTGGTGCCGGTCGGCGGTGCGGGTGCAGGCGGCGAGGACGGCCTGGTGACCGGCCGGGGTGTCGGCGCCGGCGGCGGCGAGCCGGGCCAGGGAGAGGCAGTCGGCGAGGCCACGGACCAGGTCGGCGTTGCCGATCCGGGCGAGCGGGCCGGTGCCGGGCGGCTGCGCGGCGGCGTGGCGCTCGCTGGTGAACGGGGTCTGCCACAGCTGGACGGGGTGCAGTCGGGTGGGCCCGTCCTCGGCCGGGCGGAGGGCGATCAGGGTGCCGTCGGCGAGCAGCGCGTGGCCCTGGCAGGGCAGCGGGGCGGCGGCCTCCTGGCGGACGCTGTTGTACGGCTGGAGCAGGGCGCGGCCGTCGGCGGGGGAGCGGAACTCGTACAGCACGTCCTCGCCGTTGGGCGAGACGAGGGTGCGCTCGTAGACCAGGCCGTCCACCGGCTGGTCGTAGCTGCGCACGGTGCCGTCGACGAGGTGGCAGCCGCCGGGGAAGGCCACGCCCTGGTCGGCGGGCAGCCGCAGGCAGGCCTGGCCGAGCGCGTCGATCCGGGTGACCCGGCCGGTGGGCAGGTGGCAGACCAGGTGCCGGACGGTCTCCTCCTGGTACGGGCGCACGCGCACCAGCAGCAGGGTGCCGAGCCGGGCGTGGGCGATCTGGGCGTCGGCGAGGGTCTGCAGGGCCTCGGCGAGGGGTTCGTGGTGCAGTTCGCGGCCGTCGGGGGCGGTGACGGTCAGCCGGCCGCCGTCGATGCCGAGCCGGAGTTCGCCGCCGAGGTCGGCGCGCGGCGGGCTGCCGGGGGCGGCGGGCAGCTGGTCGTCCCGGGTGAGGGGGGTCCAGGCGAGCTGCTGGCCGTCGGCGGCGGTGTGGTCGCGTTCGCCGCGCCCGTCCTGGTAGGCCGGGTGCCCGTCGTCGGCGAGGTCGTCGACGGGGCGCCAGCGCAGCACCCGGACGTCGGCGGCGGCGGGGCCGGTGCGGAAGACGGCGAGCAGGCGGCCGCCGACGGGGCGCAGTCGTTCCAGCCGGGCGTCGCGGAAGTAGCGGTGCAGGTCGGCGAGGTCCTGGCGCAGGCGCGGGTCGTCCAGCAGGGTGCCCTCGGCGGGGGCGGGGGTGAGGTCGGGGTGGTGGACGCTCAGGACCTCCCCGAGCGGCCCGGCGCCCGGGGAGCCCTCGGCCGGGGCGCCGGCGGAAACGGAGGCGGAGACGGCGGAAGCGGAGATGGCGGAAGCGGAGACGGCGGTGTCGGGCGCGCCGCCCGGGCGGGTGCCGAGCAGGAGCAGCCCGCCGGCGGCGGTGAGGTCCTGCGGGAGGCAGGCCCGGCCGGTGGTGAGCCGGCCGGTGCCGACCAGCCGCAGCTCCCCGCCGCCGAACTCCCCGACCCGGCGGGCGTTCAACGCCTGTGCGCGTTCGGCGAGTTCGGCGGCGGACCGGGCGAGTCGGCCGCGCAGGACCTCGTAGGTGCCGGCGTCGAGCCGGGCGTCGAGGGCGTCCACCACGTCAGTTCCTCAACTACTCAGTTTCTCGACTGCTCAGGAGATCGGGTACTCAGGCGACTCGGGCGACTCAGGCGTTCACGTTCACCTGGAGCCGTTGACCGACGCCAGCGCCCCGATCGACGTCTCGGCGATCCCCAACTTCTGTGCCGAGGTGAGCAGTTGCCGCAGCTGCCCGGCCTGCTCGCCGCCTCCGGCGCCGATCATCCGCATCAGCAGCGCGGACACCGTCAGGTTCTGCACGTCCGTCGTGGACACCGAGGACAGCACCCGGGTCAGGTCCTCGGTGAAGCTGGCGCTGCCGTCGAGCCAGGGCCCGGCCAGGGCCTGGGCGGTCTGCGAGTGCCCGACGAAGGCGTCGACGCTCTTGGCGGCCGTCACCGACTGCACCAGGCGGTCGAAGAACACCCCGTCCCCGCCGACGATGTCGATCTTCGCCTTCTCCAGCCCGGCCGCGACCAGCGCGGCCTGCGCCTCGGCGATCTGCCGCTGGGTGTCCAGCCCGGCCAGCCGGACGTCCTTCTCGGCGGCCAGCCGCAGCCGGTACTCCTCGTGCCCGCGCGAGGCCTCGTCCAGCTTCGCCATCGCCGCGGCCTTCTCGGTGAGGCCCTCGGCCTCGGCCTTCAGCTTGGCGCCGATCTCCAGCGCGGCGGCCTTCGCCTTCTCGGCCTGGACGGCGGCCTCGGCGCGGCCGACCTTCTCCACCGCCGCGGCCTCCTGCTCGCGCACCTGCACCTGGGCCAGCCCCTCGGCGGCGGCCTCCGCCCGGATGCCCTCGGCCATCCGGATCTTGGCGGTGGCGTCCAGTTCGGCGGTCTGCTGCCGGGCCTCGGCCAGCACCAGCGACTCGCGGGCCTTGTGCGAGGCGGCCTGCTCGGCGGCCTCGGCGGCCTTGATGTCCTTGACGAGCTTCTCCTGCGCCTGCGCCTCGGCCTGGATGATCACCGCGCGGCGGGTGCGCTCGGCGTCCTCGGTGGCGCGCAGCGTCTTGACGGCCTCCTCCTGCTCGGCGACGGTCCGCTCCACCGCCACCCGCTCGCGGACCACGTCGGCGACCTCCCGCCGGCGGGACTCGACCTCCTTCTGCTTGGCCATGGTGGCGAGTTCGGTCTCCCGGTCGCGGCCGATGACCTCCAGCAGACGGTCCTTCTCGATCCGCTCGTTCTCCACGGCGATCACCCGCTCGCGGTTCTTCTGCGCCACCGCGACCTCGCGGGCCTGGTTCTCGCGCTGCACGCCGAGCAGTTCCTCGGTCCGGAGGAAGGCGGTCTGGGCGTTCAGCCGCTCCTCCTCCTGGACCCGGGCGATCACCGCGTCCTCCGTGGCCCGCAGGGTCTCGATCTCGCGGCGCTGGCGGATCTCGGCGTCGGCCTGGCGGCGCTGGAGTTCGAGGACGGCCTCCCGGGCGTCCACGTTCTGCCGGGTGATCTCCTTCTCCTCGGTGCGCTGGTACTCGTTGGTGCGCACGTGCTCGATCGCCGTCAGCTCGGTGATCTTGCGGATGCCCTGGGCGTCGAGGATGTTGTCGGAGTCCAGCTGGTTCATCGGGGTCTGTTCGAGGTGGTCGATGGCCGCGTCCTCAAGGGTGTAGCCGTTGAGGTCGGTGCCGATGACCGCGATGATCTGGTCCCGGAACTCGTGCCGGTGCGTGTAGAGGTCGGTGAAGTCGAGCTGCTTGCCGACGGTCTTCAGCGCCTCGGCGAACTTGGCCGCGAAGAAGTCCTGGATCGCGGACGGGTCGCTGGCGCGGGCGGTGCCGATGGCCTGCGCGACCTTGATGACGTCCTCGACGGTCTTGTTCACCCGCACGAAGAAGGAGATCCGGATGTCCGCCCGGATGTTGTCCCGGCAGATCAGCCCGTCCCGGCCGGCGCGGTGGATCTCCACCGTCTTCACCGAGATGTCCATCAACTCGGCCTTGTGCAGCACCGGGAGGACGATCGCGCCGGTGAAGGTGACGTCCACCTTCTTGGTGCGGGAGACGATCAGCGCCTTGCCCTGCTCGACCTTCTGGAACAAGCGGCCCACGAACAGCAGCATGGCGAGCACGATGAGCAGTACGACGGCGACGAGAATGCCGAAACCCACGGCGATGGTGTCCATCACGGAGTCCTTTGACGAGATGACGAGATGGTGCGAAGTCGAGCGGATGAGAGAGAGATAAGCGGAACAAGCGGACGCCTGCGGCCCTCAGGCGCAGCCCGGGGGAGTCAGTCGCCCGGTAGCGCCGGGTCGAACGGCGCCACCAGGAAGTGCTCGCCGTCGGCGTCGTAGTCGAAGATCAGGGCGGTGCGGCCGGCCGCCAGCCCGGGCTCCTCGGTGAGCGTGCGGACCTGGACGGTCGCGGTGGAGCCGTCCTCGGCGGTGACCTCCGCCTGCCCGAAGTCGGCCGTCACCCGGCCGGTGCGGATCACGCAGACGCGGCCGACGAAGTCCCCCCGGGTCGCCGGGCGGTCCTCGGGGAACAGTCGGGACAGCGGCCGGACCAGCAGCCGGGTGCCCGCCCAGGAGGCGACCAGCGCGACGGCGAACACGCCGCCGCGCGCCGGTGCCCCCGAGGTGAGGACGGTGCCGGCCAGGCTGACGAACCAGGCGAGCGCGACCAGCAGCGACACCGCCACCGTCACGGGCACCCCGCCCAGCCCCAGCGCACCCAGCACGCCTCCGTGGTGGTGGGCGCCCCGGCCGTCGGCGCCGTGCCCGTCCTGGGCACCGTGGCCCCCGTGTCCCCCGTGCCCCCCGTGGGCCGCGTGCCCCCCGGCACCGTGGCCCAGGTCGCCCGCGTGACCGGCATGGCCGACGTGACCGGCATGCCCGACGCCGTGTCCCCCGTGCAGGGCGTCGAAGCCCAGGCCGCCGACCAGCATCAGCAGCCAGTACCCGACGACCACCACCAGCGCGAAGCTGAACAGCGCCGTCGGAAAAGCCAGCGCGGCCGCGACGAATCCCCCCATCCCGGCCACGCTCCCCCGCTGTTCCCACGGCACCGCACCTCGGCGCCATGGAGATCGTGACAGCGGAGGGGTCGTTCGCACATTGCCAGGATCCGGCAATCTTTACGGCCCTTTGACACCCTGGAACGCACGGCCCGGGGGCGTTTGGCCGCCGTCTACAGCGGCTGCTCCGGCCAGTTGAGCAGCCGGGCCCCCATCGCCGCCGTCTCCAGGGTGAACCGCTGCAGGGCGTCCGACGGGTCGTAGCCGGTCAGTGCCTTGATCCGCTCCAGCCGGTAGCCGAGCGTGCGCACGCTCAGCCCCAGCCGCCGGGCCGCCTCCGCGTTCACGTACGCGGCCTCCGCCTGCACCGCGATGGTGTCCAGCAGGGGGCGGGCGCCGCCGCGCGCCTCGGTCAGCGGGCCCAGCACGCTGCGCACCAGGTCGGCCATCGCCGCCCGGTCGCGCATCAGCACGGGGAAGACCAGCAGTTCCTCGGCCTTCAGCTGCTGCGCCGGCAGGTCCAGCCGGTCCGCGTAGTCGAGCGCGCCCAGCGCCTCCTCGTAGCTGCGCAGCACCCCGCTGGCCCCCGAGTGCCGGCGCCCGGTGGCCACCCGCAGCACCGGGCGGTAGCCGGGGCCGGGGCGCAGCGTCAGGTCGGCGAAGGCCTCCAGGACGGCGCGTTCGGTGTCCGGGACGATGCACACCAGCCGGCCGTCCTTGCCGGCGAGCAGGACGTCCCGCTCGCCGAACCGCCCGACCAGTTCCCGTTCCACCCGGTGCACCAGAGGGTGGACGTCTGCGTACGGCGTGTCGCCGACGGCCACCGCCACCGCGTACGCGCCCGCCAGCCGCAGCCCGAACCGCTCGGCGCGCTCCGCCAGCAGGCCCAGGTCGCTGCGGCCGTACAGCAGGTCGTCGATGAACTCGCGCCGTGCGGACTCCTGTTGGCGGACCGCCATGCGTTGCGCGCGGTCGTGTCCCTCGCCGAGTGCGGCCAGTGCGGCCTCGGTCGCCGCGAGCACGGCGTCGCCGATCCGGCGCAGTTCCCCGACGCCGCCTGCCGCGGTGATGCCCGGCAGCGTCTGCCAGGCCCGCCGGGTGGCCGACAGGCAGTGCGCGACGACGTCGCGCAGCCCGTACCCGGCCTCGGCGCAGTGCTCGCCCAGCGTGCGCAGGCACTCCAGTTCGTCCCGGCGCAGCAGCCTCCCGGTGCGGGAGGCGTCGGCGAGCAGCCCGAGGTAGACCTCGGCGAGTTCGGTGGGTATGTCGTGCTCGGTCCCCTCGGACACCGCGGTACTCCGCCCCCCGTGACGCGTGATGATCCGGCGCGGAACTTTAGCAGGATCGATACGGCGCCGAACGGTGCGGGGTGGGCGGCTGACCTGGTGCTATCGCGGGCCGGAGGGGAGGTCCGGATCACCGTGTCCATCCGGGACGGCTCGGCCGCCGCCCGTCCACCGCCGGTTCCCCGCCCTCCTTCTTCCCGTCCCCCTCCCTCCGGTCGACGGGGCCGGTCGGCGGGGGTGGGATGGAGGGGTGCGGGCTCCCGTGGTTTGCTCCGCACCCCGGGGAGGGACTAGACATCTAGACGTCTAGATGGACGTCTGGATGTCAGGCCCCCCCTCCCCCCACGGCCCCACCGAAAGGCCCCGCGCATGTCCCTGGTCAACTTCCGCGACCCCGCCGTCCTCGGCGACCCCGAGGGCCGGCGGATCCGCCCCGGCGTGCTGTACCGCTCCGCCCAGCCGTTCCCGGCCGCCGACGAGGCCACCGTCGCCCAGCTGCGCGCCTGCGACATCCGCACCATCGTCGACCTGCGTGACACCCGCGAGACCGACCCCGCCGACTGGGCCGCCGCCGAGGCCGCCGGGATAGCCGTCGTCGCGGCCCCGGTGAACCCCACCGGCGACGGCCTCGCCGCCCGGATGCGCACCATGGCCACCGCCGCCGACCTCGGCGACTACTACGTGCTGCTGGCCGAGTCCGCGCCCGAGGCCGTCACCGCGGCCGTCGAGGCCGCCGCCCGCCCGGGCGCCGTCCTCCTGCACTGCGCCGCCGGCAAGGACCGCACCGGCCTGCTGACCGCCCTGCTGCTGGACCTCCTCGGCGTGCCCGCCGAGCGGATCGTCGCCGACTACGCCCGCACCGCCGACGCCCTGCCGCAGATCTTCGCCGGCCTCTCCGAGCGCCACCGCACCGCGCTCAACGCCCGCGGCGCCCGGGTCACCGACTCCGAAGGCCGCGAACTCACCATCCCCGCCCCGCTCCTCGACGCCCCGGCGGAGGCCATGGCCGTCTTCCTCGACCGCGTCCGCACCCGCCACGGCGGCGCCGAGGCCTTCCTCCCCGCCTGCGGCGTCCCCGCCGCCACCCTCGGAGCCTTCCGCGCCAAGGCGGCCGCCGCGGCGACCTCGGCCGCCTGACACCCCGGCTTCCGTCGGGCTCAGACGTCCCGCCGCCGCATCAGGACCACCGTCGCCGCCAGTGCGACGGCCGCCCAGGCGCCCAGGGTGATCCAGGAGTCGAGCACGCTCGGCGCGTACTTGCCCATCGTCGTCGAGGAGTTGGGGTTGATCGTCAGCCTCCCCTCGGCGGCGAGCGGCAGGTGGTTGCCGATCTCCTTCAGCCACCGGTAGCGGTCGCCGCCGAACAGCATCGGCACGATGAACAGCAGCATGACCAGCGAGACGATCGAAGCGGTGGCGTGCCGCAGCAGGGCGCCGAGGGCCATCCCGATCAGCGCGCAGACGGGCACGATCGCCGCGTAGCCGAGGACGGCCCGCAGGCAGCCCTCGTCGGTGATGGAGAGCCCGGCGTGCCGGGAGGCCAGCATGGCGTTGCTGCCGAAGAAGGACACCGCGGACACCACCGCCCCGGCGAGCGCGGTGAGGCCGGCGACCAGCACCACCTTGGCCACGGCCACGCCCCGCCGGTCGGGCACGGCGGCGAAGGTGGTGCGGATCATGCCGGTGGTGTACTCGCCGAACACGGTGATCGCGCCGAGGCTGCCGGCCGCGACGGCCATCAGGGCGCCGGAGATGCTGCTGAGGCCGTGGTACAGCGGGTCGTACCGGTACGGCGGGAAGCCGGGCACCGGCGGGCGGGGATGGTCGATGTAGGTCAGGTCGGTGTGGACGGCGTTCAGGTTGACCACGATCGCGGCCAGCGAGGCCAGCGCCAGCACCCAGTACGTGGACCGCAGCGAGCGCAGTTTGATCCACTCGGCGGCGAGCAGGTCGCCGAACCGGGCCCGCGGCTCGGCCGGGCGGGTGCGGGGGCGGGCGGGGGCGAGGGCGGCGGTACTCATCGGGCATCTCCTGCCAGGTATTCGACGCTGTCGGCGGTCAGCGACATGAACGCCGACTCCAGGGACGAGGTACGGGTGGCGAGCTCGTGCAGCACCAGGCCGTGCCGCAGGGCGAGTTCGCCGATCCGGGCGGCGGGCAGCCCGGTCACCACCGCCCCGTCCGGCTCCTGCGCCTGCCGTACGGCCGCCCCTTCGGCCCGCAACACCTCGGCGAGCGAAGGCAGTTCGGGAGCCCGGACGGCCACGCTGGTGACGGCGTTGCGGGCGGAGAACTCCGCCAGGCTCTCGTCCGCGATCAGCCGGCCCCGGCCGATCACCACCAGCCGGTCGGCGGTGTGCTCCATCTCGGCCATCATGTGGCTGGAGACGAAGACCGTCCGCCCCTCCTCGGCGAGGCGGCGGAACAGGCCGCGCACCCACAGCACGCCCTCCGGGTCGAGGCCGTTGAGCGGCTCGTCGAACAGCAGCACCGGCGGGTCGCCGAGCAGCGCGCCGGCGATGCCGAGCCGCTGCTTCATGCCCAGCGAGTAGCCGCCGATCCGGCGCCCGGCGGCCTTGCCGAGGCCGACCTCGGCGAGCACCTCGTCCACCCGCCGGAGCGGGATGCGGTTGCCGCGGGCGAGTGCCGACAGGTGGGCCCGGGCGCTGCGCCCGCCGTGCACGTCCTGGGCGTCCAGCAGGGCGCCGACGTGGCGCAGTCCGCGCGGCCGGTCCGCGAAGGGCACGCCGTCCACCGTGACGGACCCCTCGGTCGGGGTGTGCAGCCCCAGGATCATCCGCAGCGTGGTGGACTTGCCGGCGCCGTTGGGGCCGAGGAAGCCGGTGACGGTGCCCGGCCGGACGGTGAAGGTCAACTGGTCGACGGCCGTGGTGGCGCCGTACCGCTTGGTCAGTCGCTCGATCTCGATCACGGGGACAACGGTGCCGTCCGGGGCCCCGGACGGGCATCGGGCCGCAGGCCACAACCGCCGGCGGCCGCACTGGCCCGGGGGATTACGCCCTCGGGCCAATGCGCTGCCGCGCGGGCCGCCGCTACCATCGGGCGATGATCACCAACCCTCGTCCGCCCCTGTTCAGGCGCCTGCCGCCGGGCGTGTGGGTGGCGGCGTTCTGGGTGGCCGTCATCACGTTCCGCGGCTTCCAGCGGAGCAACGAGCTGGCCCACCTGTTCCGCTACAACGGCAACTTCGAGGACATGCCGTTGCTGGTCACCGCGGTGGTCACGACGCTGATGGCGTCGCTGCTGGTCCGGCTTCCGCTGCTGGCGGTGGCGATCCCGCTGGCCGCGTGCGCGTTCACGATCGGCATGCGGATCCAGGAGACGGCCGTGGTGCAGCTGCTGCTCGCCGAGGCGGCGATCGGCTACTGCACGGCCACCCGCTCCCGGGCCGTGTCGCTGTGCGCCGCCGCGATGCCGGTCGCCCTGGTGGCCGCCCTGGCGGTCTGGCGGGTGGCGAACGACTACCACACCGACTTCGTCGCCCAAGCCGCGTTCGCCTCGACCGCCGCGATCGCCTGGCTGGTCGGCAACACCGTCCGGCAGAGCCGGGCGCACACCGAGGCCCTGCGCGGCCGCGCCACCGAGCAGGCGATCACCGCCGAACGGCTGCGGATCGCCCGCGAGTTGCACGACATGGTCGCCCACAGCATCGGCATCATCGCGATCCAGGCCGGGATGGGCAGCCGGGTCATGGACACCCAGCCCGCCGAGACCCGCAACGCGCTGAACGCCATCGAGGCGACCAGCCGGGAGACCCTGGCCGGGCTGCGCCGGATGCTCGGGGCGCTGCGCCAGGGCGAGCCGGAGTCCGCGCCGATGGAGGTCGCCCCGGGGCTGGGCGAGTTGGACCGGCTGGTCGAGCAGACGGCCGGCGCGGGCGTGCGGGTCGCGCTCACCCGCCTCGGCGAGCCCCGCCCGCTGCCGCCCGAGGTGGACCTCGCCGCCTACCGCATCGTGCAGGAGGCGGTCACCAACGTGGTCAAGCACTCCGGCACCCGGGACTGCCGGGTCACCGTCGACTACGGCCCCGAGGAGGTCGCCGTCACCGTCGTCGACCTCGGCGCCGGCTCCGGCGGGCCGTCCGCCGGCTCCGGTTACGGCATCGCCGGCATGCGTGAGCGGGTCGGCCTGCTGCACGGCGAGTTCAGCGCCGGCCCGCGCCCCGCGGGCGGCTTCCAGGTCGCCGCCCGACTGCCGCTCCCCGTGGAGGTCTCCCCGTGATCCGTGTCGTCCTGGTCGACGACCAGCCGCTCATCCGCACCGGTCTGCGCGTGCTCATCGCCGACACTCCGGACCTGGAGGTCGTCGGCGAGGCCGGCAACGGCGCCGAGGCGGTGGAGCTGGTCGGCCGGCTGCGCCCCGACGTCGCCGTGATGGACATCCGGATGCCCGGCATGGACGGCATCGAGGCCACCCGCCGGATCACCGCCGACCCCGGCCTGCCGACCCACGTCCTCGTCCTCACCACCTTCGACGACGACGACTACGTGTACGGCGCGCTGCGGGCCGGGGCGGCCGGCTTCCTGGTCAAGGACCTCGCCCTGGAGACCATCCTCGACGGCGTCCGGGTGGTCGCCGCCGGGGACGCCCTGATCGCGCCGAGCATCACCCGCCGGCTGATCGGCGAGTTCGCCGCCCGCCCGCAGCCCGCCGCCGCCCGGTCCGGCCGGACGACGGTCGACGGGATCACCGACCGCGAGCGCGAGGTGCTGACGCTGGTCGGCCGCGGGCTGTCCAACGGCGAGATCGCCGAGGAGCTGACCATCAGCGTGGCCACCGCCAAGGCGCACGTGGCCCGGCTGTTCACCAAGCTGGACGCCCGGGACCGGGTCCACCTGGTCATCCAGGCCTACGAGTTCGGCCTCGTCGCCCCGTCCTGAGCCGGTTCCGAGCTCAGCCGGTCCACGGCCGGATCACGGCCCGACCAGCTCCCCGATCCGCATGATCCGTCCGTGCGAGTCCAGCACCACGTCGTACACGTTGCCGTAGCACCCGTACGGCGGGTCGGGTTCGTGCTCGGCCAGGCAGTCCTCCAGGTGCCCGAGCACGTCCTCCAGCCGGACGGGTCTGGTCGGGTCGGCGTGCGGGTGGTCGACGAGCGTGGCCTCGACCCCGGCGGTCGCGAAGCCGTAGCGGGCCGGCGCCCCCGTCCCCTCGTAGCGGGCCTCGTCGCAGGAGTAGCGGGCGGGCTGGGCGGCGACGTCGCCGTCCTCGGTGGCGATGACCACGAGGACGGTGTGCCCGGGGCGTTCGGTCGGGGTCGGGGTGGCGCAGTCGGCGGAGGGGGAGGGGGAGGTGTCCATGCTGGGCTCGGGGCCGGCGAGGTCGTCGTCCAGCAGGTCGTCCTCGTCGTCGTACGCCCCGTCGGCGACGGCGGCGGCGGAGGCGGCGGCGATGGTGGGCGCGGAGTCGGCGGGAGTGCAGGCGGCGAGGGCGGCTGCGGCGGTGCAGCAGAGCAGCGCGGCGAGGAGGGTTCGGGGCACGGCCATGGCACTAGTCTCCCCGGACAGCGGCGGAACTCGTCACACAGGTAGACGACTGGTGCACGGGCTGTGGTTCCCCCGCGCCCGCGGGGGGCGGGAGCCCCCGGCGCGCGGGGGAGTGGGGGGCGGCGGGGGGGGGCGGCGCGGGCGG
>NZ_JBHWIR010000168.1:0-8177 GCF_042731835.1 Kitasatospora sp. NPDC059817
GCCGCCCCCGGGTCCGCCCCCGCGCCCGCCGTGCCGCCCCCGGCCGCCCGGGGCGCCGCCGGCGCGGTACGGGCCGGGCCCCGCGGCCGGAACCCCGCGTCCGCCGCGCCCGCCACGCCCGCCGCGTCGCTGCCGGTCGCGCGCCCGGCCCGGGAGGCCGTCGCACGGCGCCGACCTGCCCCGACGGCGCCCGCCCCCACCGTGCCCGCCTCCGCGACGCCCGCCGGACTCGGGCGTCGGCTGGCCGCGCGCGCCGTGGACACCGTCGTACTCCTCGTGGTCGCCGTCGCCGCCGGAATCCCGCTCGGCCGCTCGGCGTCCGAGCACCTCCAGCAGAAGCTCGACCAGGCCCGGATGGCCAGTTCCCTCACCCGGCGCCAGGTCCAGGTCTGGCTGGTGGACGACGTGGTGCTGGGTAAGGTCGCGGTCCTGCTCGGCATCCTGCTCTTCGTCAGCCTGCTCTACGAGGTGCTGCCGACCGCCCGCACCGGCCAGACCTTCGGCAAGCGACTGGCCCGGATCCGGGTGGCGGACGCCGCCGCCCCCGGCGCCCGGACCAGGCTGAGCCTCGGCCGCTCGCTGCTCCGATGGGCCGTCAGGCAGCTCGGCCTGCTGCTGCTCCTCGGCCTGGTCTGGCCCCTGTTCGACCGCCCGGCCCGGCGTGGCTGGCAGGACCGGGCCGCCCGCACCCGGGTGGTCCGCGACTGAGGCCTCCCGGCGTGGCGGCCGGCTCCGGGCGCGGAGGCACCATCCGACGCGGAGGCACCATCCGGCCCTGGCGGCAAAACGGACAGAATGTCCCAAACCGCGAGAATGTGTGATGTTCTACTCGACGGATGAGTACTCACGACCCCTCAGGCTCCCAGCCGGAGGGGGGCGGCCAGCCCTCCTTCGACAAGCAGTCCCCGCAGCCGGGCGGCGGCACGCCGGAAGACCGGCCGTCGGACCCGAACCCGTCGCCCGCCCCGCCGCCCACCGGCGGCCCGTCCGACGGCACCCCCAGTACCCCGCCCGAAGGCCCCGGCGCGTACGGCGGCACCTACGGCGGCCCGACCGGCGGCCAGAGCCCGCCCGGCGAGAACCCCTACGGCCAGAAGCCCTACGACCAGCCCCCGCCCGGCTACGGCCCCACCGGCTACGGAACCCCCGGCGCCGGGCCCGTCCCCGGCATGCCGCCGATCGGCAGCTGGCCCAGGCGCATCCTCGCCCGCCTGATCGACTACCTCCTCGTCCAGGCCGTCGCCGTGATCGTGGTGGCCCCCTTCGCCGACTTCGGCAACCGCTCCGGCGAGGTCGGCGCATTCTGGCTCGGCTGCGGCATCTACCTCCTCTACGAAGGCCTGATGCTCGGCCGGGACGGCCAGACCCTCGGCAAGAAGGCGATGCACGTCCGTGTCGCCATGCTGATCGACGGAAACAAGCCCACCCAGAGCGCCGCCTGGACCCGCGCGGCCGTCTACATCCTCCCCGCCGTGATCTGCTGCGCCGCCTTCTGGTGGATCATCGACGGGATGTTCGGCGTCTTCGACAAGCCCTACCGGCAGTGCATCCACGACAAGGCCGCGAAGACCGTGGTGGTCACCACCGACTGACCGGCCGAGCGGGGCCGCGACGCCCGGCGGCGGACAGGACCCAGCGTTGCTAGCGCTGCCGGGCGTACTCGTGTCCGGCCGCGGCCGGGGAGGTCGCTCCCGCCCTCGCCGCCGACCGGCCGGACACGGCGAGCGACAGCACCGTCACCACGGTGCCGAGCGCCAGCGCGAACCCCTCCAGCACCACGACCTCCAGGACGCCCGAGGCGTCCGAAACGGCCAGCAGTGCCACCGTGGCGGCGACGACGGTGAACGAACCGAGGCAGTACTGGGCAGCGGACGGACGAGGCATGGCGGGGGGTCCTTCGCGCGTCGGGGGGAACGAGCGGGAATCGTGCCGGTCCCAGAAGTGCTGCCCGGCAAGGGAGTTCGGTAAGTCCAGGCTAACCCGCCGGACCGGGAGCACGGGGGGCGCACAGGCTCACCCCGGGGTCGTCCGCCCCTCGGTACGGTGAACCCGACCGCGCCCGCCCCACCCACCCGGGGGAACACCCGTGCCCATCCCCGCCGACTGGCCCACCACCGAAGCACAGGCACTCGCCGAACAGGAACGCCTGCGCCCCCTCGTCCAGACCCACGACCCCGACGACGCCTACGGTTCCGGGGGCTCCGACGGTTCCGGCTCCGGCAGCGGGGTCGGGCGGCTCATCGCCGGCGTCGACGTCGCCTACGACGACGAACACGACCTCGTCGCCGCCGCAGCCGTCCTCCTCGACCACGACACCCTCGCCGTCGTCGAACAGTCCACCGCCGTCGGCCGCATCCCCTTCCCCTACACCCCCGGACTGCTCGCCTTCCGCGAACTCCCCGCCGTCCTCGACGCCCTCGCCGCCCTCACCCACACCCCCGACACCGTCGTCTGCGACGGCTACGGCCTCGCCCACCCCCGCCGCCTCGGCCTCGCCAGCCACCTCGGCGTCCTCACCGGCCTGCGCACCCTCGGCGTCGCCAAAACCCCGTTCACCTTCCACCACCACGACCCCGACACCCCCCGCGGCTCCACCACCCAGCTCACCGACCCCGCCACCGGCGAAGAAGTCGGCCGCGCCCTCCGCACCCGGCCCGGCGTCAAACCCGTCTACGTCTCCATCGGCCACCGCATCAGCCTCGACACCGCCGTCCGCACCACCCTCCAACTCGCCCCCCACTACCGGCTCCCCGAAACCACCCGGCACGCCGACTCCCTCTGCCGCCGCGCCCTCGCCGACGCCCTCCACACGAGGACGCCTGCGAACTGACCAGGTACCAGGCGGAATTCGGGCCCCGTGTGTTAGACATGAGACACCGGGGCCCAACCCCGGCAGCGACCCACGGACGCACGGGGGAGGCGCCGAAGTGGCAACAGGAACCGGCACGACCGGAGGCGCCGGCCAGGGCTACCGCGTCGAGGTCGAACAACTCCGCGCCTTCGCCGCCCAAGTCCGGCTCCTCCTCGCCGAATTCCAGCACCACGCCGACGGCACCGGCACCCACGGGCGCAGCGGCATCGGCAGAACCGCCTTCGGCACCTTCGCCGAAGCCACCGAGATCCACAACCGCTACAACACCATGCGCGACGGCCTGCGCGACGTCCTCAACCAACTCCAACAAGCCGTCGACGAAGCCCAGAAGAACGCCGAACTCACCGCCACCACCTACGAAGAACACGACCAGCACACCGCGAAGAAACTCAAACTCGGCGACGACGGCTGGTCCGTCGCCAACCCCTCCGCCAGCAGCAAGGCCGCCTACGAGCACACCGTCGCCCCACCCGCCCCCTGACCCCCGGCCACCCCCGGCCGAGCCCGAACGGAGGCGAACCCCCCATGGCCTACACCGACTTCACCACCTACAGCCACGCCCAACTCCGCACCATGGCCCAGACCCTCAACCCCGGCGAAGTCATGGCCGCCGGCGACCCCTGGCGCCACGCCGCCGACACCCTCAAGGCCATCCGCGCCACCCTCACCCGCGCCAGCACCGAAGCCGCCGTCACCTGGGAAGGCGCCACCAGCGACGCCTTCCACACCCGCATGCTCCACCTCGCCGACAGCATCAACAACGCCGCCTCCTACGCCAACGACGCGGCCAACACCCTCCACAACATGTCCGAGGCCATCGCCAAGGCCAAACGCGACATGCCCGAGGAACCCAGCACCTGGGAAAAGGTCAAGGACACCGTCGGCGACGGCGTCTCCTCCGTCTTCGGCGGCGACGACGAACACATCCCCGTCGCCGACCGCCGAAAAGCCGAAGCCGCCACCGTCATGCAAACCCTCGCCATGCACTACCGCATCGCCACCCCCACCCTGAAGCCCCCACCCCCACCGGGAACCCCGTCGAAGCCCGGAGCGCGCGACGACTTCTCCGACAAGACCGGTGCCGACCAAGGCGGGGCGGCTGCGGTGGGCGGCCTCATGACCGGCATGGGGGTTGGCAACATGGGCTCGCCCGGAGGCCTCTTCACTCCATCGGAGACGGAGCCATCGAAGCCTCGGGGTCGCAGGCCGAGCAGCGCCGGTGCCGCCCCGGAGTCGCCGGGTGCCTCGGGAAAGACCTCGGTGGCCTCGGAACCCGGAATCAAGGGCGGGGTGGCCACGGCACCGGTCAAGCCGGGGCCGGTCAACTTCGGCGCGGGAACGACGGTGGACGGTACAGGCACCGCGCCGCCGACGGTGGCCGGGCGGCCGGCGTCGACCGGGGTGACGGGCGCGCCGGTCTCCCCGGGGCCGGGCACCCAGACCGCCGCCGGCCCAGGAGGGTTCGGGCCGGGTGGTGGCGCAACGACGCCGGGTCTGTTCGCCGGGGTGAGGGAGACACCGGCGGTCGTCGAGCGAGAGCCCGGGGGTCGCGGCAGCCTACCGGCCGGGCCCGGTGCAGGCCGCGGCGGCCAGGTCCCCGAAGGCGTCCGCGGTGGCGGCCCGGGTGCCGGAGGCAGGGGCGGTTCGGTGGCCGGTCGGGTCGGGGGCGGGGTGGTGGGCGTCGGCGAACGACCGGGAGCCGTACTGGGTGGCCGGGCGCCCGCCGGGGAGGGCGCCTCCGGCGGCAGGCGGGCTTTCACCGAGGGCGGGTCCGGCCTCGGGCTGCGCAATCGCCCGCGGCCGGAGTCCGCGGGCGTTCCCACGTCGTCCCAGGTGCCCGCGGTTCCGTGCGGGGGCGCCCAGGGGCGGGCCAAGGACAAGGAGGGCGGCCGCAAACGGCCGGACTACCTAGTTGAGGACGAGCAGACCTGGGCATCGGAAGGGCCCGTCAATCCGAACGTGGTGAAATGACTCCTGGTCCGCAGACGACCGGGTGATTCGATCGGGGCCCTCGTGGTTCGTGGACCACTGGGCGCCGCTGTGCTGAGTGGGGTGACCGGGCTTGAGGGACGGGCGACTTGGGCGCGGACTGGCCGTGCTGGCGGCGGGAAGTCTGGTCGTGGCGATCGGGGCGGGTCGGGCCGGCGCGGACAGCATCCGCGACGAGCAGTGGGTGCTCGGCGACTACCGGGCCGAAACGGCGTTGTGGCCGGTGTCGCAGGGCGGCGGTATCACGGTGGCCGTCATCGACAGCGGTGTGATGACCGGCCATCAGGATCTGACCGGACAGGTGGTGCCCGGGGCCGACTTCTCCGGTGACAACGGAGACGGCACGGTTGACAAGGATGGCCACGGCACCGGGATGGCGAGTCTCATCGCCGGTCACGGCCATGGCGACGGTGCCGGCATCATGGGCCTGGCACCGAAGGCGAAGATCCTCCCCGTCCGCGTGAGTTGGGATTCCGCTGACGCCGTGGCGCAGGCCGGTCTCGTCCGGGCGATCCGGTTCGCCGTCGACCACGGTGCCAAGGTGGTCAACATGTCCATCGGCGGTTACGCCGGGGCCGACCAGGAGACCAGGGCGGCCGTCAAGTACGCCGTCGACCACGACGTGGTCATGGTGGCCGCGACGGGAAACAGCGGGAACGAGGCCACCCATGTCGAGTACCCGGCGGCCTTCCCCGGAGTGGTGGCGGTCGGCGCGGTGGACCGGCAGGGGCGACTGTGGGAGAAGTCGAGCTACGGACCGGAGACCACACTGGTCGCCCCCGGGGCGGAGATCTACCGGGCCAGTGCGAAGACCTCTGCCGGCTACGGCGTGGGCAACGGCACCTCCGATGCCACCGCCTACGTCTCCGCCACCGCCGCGTTGATCCGGGCGAGGTATCCGGAGCTTTCGGCTGGGCAGGTGATCAATCGGATGATCAGGACTGCCACGCCGCCGCGGGACGGGTCGGCGGTGCCGGGGAGCAGGTACGGCTTCGGGGTGCTGGCGCCGGCGAAGGCGTTGGAGGCTGATCCGGTGGTGGACGGCGGTTCTCGGGTGAATCCGTTGGTGGGGCGGGGGGAGTCGCAGGGGGCTGCGGGGGGCGGGGTGACGGAGGAGCCTGGTGGCGAGGCCGTGGTGCCTGCGGCGGGGGCCGGTGGGGCCGGCGGGGGCGGCTGGTTCGGGGTCGGGGTTGCGGTGGGGGTGGCGTTGTGGGGGGTGCTGGTCGGCGGGGTGGTGGCGGTCGTGGTGTGGGTGGTGCGGGTGCGGCGGCGCAGGGGTGCGGGCGGCTGAGGGCGGCGGGCGGGGTGGCAGCATTTTGGTGGCGGTTGGCGTCATTGCCGCTGGTGGGGTGGGTGGTGGGGTGGCCATGCTGGGGCCATGAGTGCTTCTGAGCGTGGCGTGGATCCGGTGGGTGTGGTCGTTCCGGACGGCAAGGACTGGACGTGGGTGTTGGAACGCCCGTGTCCGGATTGTGGGCTGAATGTTGCGGCGGTGGTGCGGGAGGACGTCGCGGGGATGGTTCGGGCCAATGCGGAGGCCTGGGTGGCGTTGTTGGCCGGGGCCGAGGAGGGTTTGCGTCGGCGGCCGCGGCCGGGGGTGTGGTCGGGGCTGGAGTACGCGTGCCATGTCCGGGACGTGTTCCGGCTGTTCCGGGTCCGGTTGGACCTGATGCTGGCCGAGGAAGCCCCGCTGTTCCCGAACTGGGACCAGGACGAGACGGCGGTCGCCGAGCGGTACGGGGAGCAGGTGCCGGCGGTGGTGGCCAAGGAGTTGGCGGTGGCCGGGGAGGCGCTGGCGGCGGCGTTCGGGCGGGTGGCGGGCGAGCAGTGGGGGCGGACCGGGGGCCGTAGTGACGGGGCGCGGTTCACGGTGGAGTCGTTCGCCCGTTATCTGATCCACGACCCGGTGCACCACTTGTTCGACGTGACGGGCGAGCGGGTCTGAGGGGGCTCACCAGCCGGAGGCCTCCCACAGCATGGTGCGCCGGAGTCGGCCGGCGACGCTGGCGGTGTCGGTGCCGATGACGTCGGCGATCTCGGGGGCGGCGAGGCCGACGACGTAGTGCAGGATCGCCAGGTCGTCGTCGGCGGGGTGGCGGTCCGGTGCGGCGGGCACGTGCCGGGTGTGGTCGGCGACGGTGCTGCGCAGGATCTGCCAGGCGTTCGCGGTGGGGTTGGAGCTGCCCAGCAACTCGCGCCATTGGACGGCGATTTCGGCGAATGCCTGTTGGACGGCGGTGGCCGCGCTGCTGTGCTCGGTCAGCCACACCCGGGCGTAGCTGAGGTACCGGGGGCGGTGGAGTTCGCAGAAGGCGGCGAACTCCAGTGGTACGTCCTCCGGTTCACCGGGCCTCGGGGGCGGCTCGGCGGAACTCGCGTGACGATTGGTCATCTCGGCTTCTCGGAAAGGGAGATGGGTGGCTGACGGTCGATCATCTGCGCTCACTCTACGATATGCCCTCGGTGCGCTGGGTTACCAATCGGATTGAATGCCCGGAACCCGCCGCCGCTCGGCCGGTTCCGGTGTCGACCGGTGGGGCGCGGTGGTGCAGCGGTGGTGGGGCGGCCGGGCGGAGGATCGGTGGGGGAGGGTGGCGCAGTGGTGCGGGGGGTGTAGTTGCGAGCGCGTCGCGGCTGGTCAGGGGGTGCAGAAGGGCCGTGGTTGCAACACGGTTGATGTGCCACCGTAGGGCTTATGGAGGCTGGCGTCCACGCCCACGGCGCGAAGCTGCGGCCGCACAACCATCCGCGCAACCACACCTTCGGTCGCGCCCGTACCGGCGTGGCGCGACGGGCCGGATGGGCACCGCCGTGCATGCCTCCGCCGGGGGCGCGCAGCCCGGGTGCGGGCGGTGGATGCGGGCGGTGGATGCGGGCGGTGGGTGCGCTGCGCGCCGAGGCGGGTGTGGCGGGGGCGTGGCGGCAGGGGTGGTGGGTGGACGGTGCGCTCGCCGTGGCGGCGGCGCACCGGGTGGCCGAGGGGGCGGAGCAGGCGTTGATCCGGGTGGTCCCGCGCCTGCTGGCCGCCACCGTGCACGTCGGCCACGCCTCGGCGGCCTGGGGGCCGAGGCGCGGGCGGGGTGGTCTGCCGTCAGGGCTGCGGTCGGGCCTCCGTCGGGGAGAGGCGGTCGTCGACGGCGCTGCTCCGTTCGACCTGGGCGGGGAAGGATTCGATGGCCCTCCGCCGGGCGAGTTGGGCCGCGGGGGGGGCGGCGGGCGCGCCGGCCCCGCCCCGGCCGGCGGGCGCGGGGGGCGGGCGGCGGCCGCGGGGGGGGGCGCCGCGCGGGGGGCGGCGGGGGGCCCGCAGCGTACGGGC
>NZ_JBHWIR010000168.1:8187-15597 GCF_042731835.1 Kitasatospora sp. NPDC059817
TGTGGCGGGGGGGGGGCGGGGGGGGGGGTGGGGGGGGGGGGGGGCGGGGCCCCCCCCCCCCCCCCCCCGGCGGCTCCGGCGGCGGCTTCCTCGCGTTCGCACCGGTGTGCGGCGCCGGCGGGGTGCCCGGTGGAGTGCCCGGTGGTGGCGGGGTGTCCGCCGGCGGTTCGTCGGCGGCGGCCGAGCGCGGTGCGGGCGGCGTGTTCCTCGGCCGCCTGTCTCGCGGCCAGGTAGGCCTGGACGGCGGCCATGCCGTAGACCGGTTGGATGAGCTGGTGGCCTTTGAAGAAGGGTCTGGCCGGGGCGAACCCGGCGGCGACCACGAGGTCGCGGATCTCGGCTATCTCGGCCTCGCTGCGGGCGGTGAAGCGGACCTCCCAGCCCTTCTTGTACGTATGGCCCTGTTCGCCGCTGCGGCGGGCCGGGTCCGGGCGGCGGACGTATCCGGGCAGACGGCCAAGGCGGAGCTGGGCCGCGCGGAGGCCGGCGGTCTCGTCACGTGACATGACGCAAGCCTAGGCAATTCCCGGGGCGGGTTTGACGCCTGGAGGGTCTCCCGGCGTATGCCTTTGGTCACTCTGGGTCAGGCGGCCTGGTGGGCGATCGTTTTCGATCAGATATGACAACCTGACGACCGTCAATTACTCCGATTGAGTGAGGGTATGGGGACTTTAGTGCGAGCTGATCCCGGTTTCGCGACGGTTGGGTAACAGTGCGTCAGGTGGCCGGTGGCGGGTCGGGGCGGTTGGGGATGGTGTCCGCATGAGCTACCGGATTCCCACGCCGCCGCCGTCCCTGGAGGAGCTGGCGAAGCGTCAACAGAACGTCGTCACCGCGAGCCAGTTGCGCGCCCGGGGCGTGCCGGCCCGGGTCATCACCGAGCACTGCCGTAGCGGCGGGCCCTGGCGGCGGCTGCTGCCCCGGGTGTACCTGCTGCAGTCCGACGGGCCGACCCCGGAGCAGCGGATGTGGGCCGCCCTGCTGTACGCGGCGCAGAACGGTCGCGAGGAGGGTCGTCGCGAGGGCGCGGTGATCACCGGTGCGGCCGCGCTCGCGCTGTACGGCTTCGCCGCGGTGCCCCGGCTGCCGGCGGTGATCGGGGTGGACGTCCTGGTGCCCCGCCAGCGCCGGCTGAAGGACGCCGGGGAGGTGCGGATCCTGCGTACCGAACGGGAGTTGGTGGCCCGCTCGGTGCACGGCCTGGCCTGCGCACCGGTCGCCCGGGCGGTCGCGGACGCGCTGTGCGAGTGGACCGTGGAGGAGGGTGGCGCCCCGATGCCGGTGCGGGAGGTGCTGCGCGAGGCCGTCTCCAGGCCAGACGGACCTTGCACCGTACGGGAGTTGGCGTCCGAGCTGACCGAGTCCGGGCTGACCGGCGAGCCCCGGGTGCGCGCCGCCCTGGACGAACTGCTGGCCGGTGAGCGGGACTTCGTCCTGGACCGGGTCGGCGAACTGGTGGACGAGTGTCTGCTGCCCGCACCGTTGGTCGGCCCCGAGCTGCGGATGCGCGGCGGCACGTACATCGCCGTGCCCGACCTCTACTGGCCGGAGCAGGGCGTTGCCGTGGAGGTGGACTCGGACCTGCGCTGCGTCAGCGAGGGCGAGGCCGCCTGGGTGCGCGGCGGCCAGCACCGGATGGAGTACCTGGGGATCCGGGTGGTGTACGTCTCCGGCGCCCGGCTCGCGGCCGACCGGGACGCGGTCGGCGCCGAACTGCGCGAGGCCCACCGGGTGGGCGGTTCGGACGTGGTGGAGTTGATGGTCGGTTAGCTCCGGATCGGATCCAGCCGCACCCGGAGCCGTGGCTACCCCCGAACCGGAGTCGGAGCTACCCCCGAACCACCGGGGCGCCGACCAACTCGACCCCGGCGGCCCGCAGTTCGGCGAGCGCGGCGGTGGTGGTCGCCGGCGCGACCCCGGCGGTGAGGTCGAGCAGGACGCGGGTGGTGAAGCCGGCCCGGGCGGCGTCCAGGGCGGTGGCCCGGACGCAGTGGTCGGTGGCGATGCCGACGACGTCGATCTCGTCGACCTGCCGTTCGCGCAGCCACTCCACCAGGCCGCGGTTGTTCTCGTCCAGCCCCTCGAAACCGCTGTACGCCGCCGAGTAGGCGCCCTTGTCGAAGACCGCCTCGACCGCGCCGGAGATGACGGACGGGGCGAAGTTGGGGTGGAAGCCCACGCCTTCGGTGCCGGCCACGCAGTGCACCGGCCAGCTGGTGACGTAGTCGGGCTCGGTGGAGAAGTGGTCGCCCGGGTCGATGTGGTGGTCGCGGGTGGCGAGGATGTGCTGGTAGCCGGGGGAGGACTCGACGATCAGGTCGGTGATGGCGGCGGCCACCTCGGCGCCGCCGGCGACGGCCAGGCTGCCGCCCTCGCAGAAGTCGTTCTGCACGTCGACGACGATCAGTGCCCGGTGCATGGCTCGCATCCTCGGATGTGGGGGGCGGCCGTGGTGGCGCGCCGGTGGGGGGAGCCCTCGGGAGTACTCGGCCCGCAGTGGGGCTCGGGGGTTCTCGGGGAGCTCCGGGGGAACTCTACGGCTGACTCTAGGGAGTGGCGTGCGGGGGCGGAAGGCCTGGGGCGGACCCCGGGCCGGCGCCCGGCGCGAACCGCCGAACCGCCGGACCGCTGAACCGCCGGACCGCCGAACCGCCGGACCGGCGGACGGCCCCGGGGCCGGCTCCCGGTCCGCGCCGGTCGGCCGGGGCGGGGTCAGAGCACGAGTTCGGTCGGCAGGACCGGGTCGCCCTTGGAGAGCTGGGTGGCCGACAGCGGCAGTGCGGCCCGGGCCCGGATGTGCCGTTCGCGCGCGGCGGTGAGCGGTTCGCGGCCGACGGCCTGGCCGGCCCGCACCAGCGGCACCTGCATCAGATGCGGCTCAAGGTCGGCGGGGACCGCTCCGGTGCCGACCACCTCGGCCTCGGCGACGCCGTCGGCGTCGGGCCGGCGGGCGGCCCACTTGCGGCCGCCGATGCTGGTCTTGCCGCCGGCCGCGCGCTTGGCCACCGGCACCAGCGGTCCGTCCGCGCTCTCGGCGCGGGCGACCAGCTTGTAGACCATCGCGCAGGTCGGGTGGCCGCTGCCGGTGACCAGGCTGGTGCCGACGCCGTAGCCGTCCACCGGGGCGGCGGCGAGCGCGGCGATGGCGTACTCGTCGAGGTCGGAGGTGACGATGATCCGGGTCTTCGTGGCGCCGAGGTCGTCCAGCTGGCGGCGGACCCGGTGGGCCAGCAGGGTGAGGTCGCCGGAGTCGATCCGGACGGCGCCCAGTTCGGGGCCGGCCACCTCGACGGCGGTGCGGACGGCCTCGCGCAGGTCGAAGGTGTCGACCAGCAGCGTGGTGCCCTTGCCCATGGAGGCGATCTGCGCGCGGAAGGCGTCCCGCTCGCTGTCGTGGACGAGGGTGAAGGCGTGGGCGGCGGTGCCGGTGGTCGGGATGCCGTGGCTGAAGCCGGCCTCCAGGTCGGAGGTGGCGGCGAAGCCGGCCACGTACGCGGCCCGGGCGGCGGCGACGGCGGCCTGCTCGTGGGCGCGCCGGGCGCCCATCTCGATCACCGGGCGGCCGCCGGCGGAGGCGGTCATCCGGGAGGCGGCGGCCGCGATCGCGGAGTCGTGGTTGAGGATTGAGAGGATCACCGTCTCCAGGATCACCGCCTCGGCGAAGCTGCCCTCGACGGTGAGCAGCGGCGAGCCGGGGAAGTAGACCTCGCCCTCGGGGTAGCCGTGGATGTCGCCGGCGAAGCGGTAGTCGGCGAGGTAGCGCAGGGTGTCGTCGTCGACCACGCCCTGGCCGGCCAGCCAGTCGAGCTGCGGGGTGGTGAAGCGGAAGTCCTCGATGGCGTCGAGCACCCGGCCGGTGCCGGCCATGACGCCGTAGCGGCGGCCGCTGGGCAGGCGGCGGGTGAACACCTCGAACACGGAGCGGCGGTGCGCGGCCCCGCTGCGCAGGGCGGCCTGCAGCATGGTGAGCTCGTAGCGGTCGGTGAGGAGCGCGGTCGAACCGGCCGCGCGCACTGAAGTGGCGTCCATGCGGATGATGCTACTACCACTTAGCGTCAGAGTGACGATTTCTCGTGCTGCGAGCCGGTCCGGAATCGCCCGGGGGTCCCCCGGATGGCAGCATGGGGCTGAAGAGGCGTGGACGGACTGCGCAGCGAGGAGGACCCGGCGGTGAGTGTCGCGCCCGTGGAGATCGAGCGCCCGGAGGTCGAAGGACTACCGGTGGTGGAGCCGGACACGCCTTGGGTGACCATCGTGCACAACGACCCGGTGAACCTGATGAGCTACGTCCAGTACGTCTTCCAGGCCTACTTCGGCTACCCGAAGGACAAGGCCAGGAAGCTGATGATGGAGGTGCACACCAAGGGCCGGACGGTGGTCTCCAGCGGCTCCCGCGAGGAGATGGAACGCGACGTCCAGGCGATGCACGGCTACGGCCTCTGGGCGACGCTGCAGCACGACTGACCGCAGCACGACCGACCGCAGCGCGGCGGCCGCGGCGCGTGTTGCCGCGGCCGCGGAGCCGGTACCCCACCCGAGACGACGAAGACGGGCTGACCGATAGACATGGCTGGGTTGTTCGAGAGTGCCGGCGGCGGGAGCGCGACGATCGCGCTGGACGAGCTGGAGGCCTCCATCCTGCGCTCCCTGGAGGTGGGGATCCTGCAGCTGATCGGGCCCGGCCCGGGCGGGGACGGCGGCGATCCGCTGGCCGCGCTGTTCGCCGAGGGCCCGACCGAGGCGCCGGCCAACCCGATGCTCGCCCGGCTCTTCCCGGACGCCTACGGCGACCCGGCCGGGCCGGAGGACCAGGAGAGCCGGGCCGCCTCGGGCGAGTTCCGTCGCTACACCGAGGTGGACCTGCGGACTCGCAAGCGCGAGGACGCCCTGCACGTCGTCCGGATGCTCGACCGGCTCGGCGGCGAGGGCGGGGTGCTCAAGCTGGACCCCGCCGACGGCCTGCGCTGGCTGGGCGCGCTCAACGACCTGCGGCTGACCCTGGGCGTCCAGCTGGAGGTCAGCGAGGACGACGAGGAGCTCTATGAGCTGCCGGACGAGGACGACCGCAAGCCGCTGGTGATGGCGTACGTCTGGCTGGGGGCGCTCCAGGAGACGCTCCTGGAGGCGATCGCGGACTGATCCTGCCCGTTTCCGGGCAGGCCCCGGTCGATTCGTCCAATATGTGGACGGATGGCCGGGGCATTTCTCTTTAAATCGGGCAAACCCTAGCAGGTCATGCTCAAATAACGCTCAGATGAACACCGCTATCCGAACCCTGCGTGGTACGACTTCTCCACCCCACGAGACCCACCCAGGACGGTGCACCATGGCCGAGCAGCTGTACGACGACGTGGTCGACGCGAAACCGGACGAGGAGGGCTATCACCGGGGGCTGGGAAGCCGCCAGATCCAGATGATCGCGATCGGCGGTGCCATCGGCACCGGCCTCTTCCTCGGCGCGGGAACCGCGATCTCCCGGTCCGGCCCGAGCCTGATCCTCTCCTACGCCGTCGCCGGCGTGGCGATCTTCGTGATCATGCGCGCCCTCGGCGAACTCCTCACCTACCGCCCGGTCTCCGGCAGCTTCGCCGAGTACGCACGCGAGTTCCTCGGCCCCTTCGCCGGCTACGTGACCGGCTGGACGTACTGGCTGTTCTGGGTGGTCACCGGCATGGCGGAGACCACCGCCGCCGCCGTGTACGTGAGGTTCTGGGCGCCCGACATCCCGCAGTGGGCCAGTGCGCTGACCTTCCTGGTGATCCTCTACGGGGCCAACCTGATCTCGGTGAAGCTGTTCGGCGAGATCGAGTTCTGGTTCTCGATGGTCAAGGTCACCGCCATCATCGGCATGATCCTGATCGGCATCGGGGTGCTCACCCTCGGCTTCAGCAAGGCCGGTGACACCGCGTCGATCACCCACCTGTGGCAGGACGGCGGCTTCTTCCCCAAGGGCATCGGCGCCACCGTGATGACGCTGCAGATCGTCATGTTCGCCTACCTGGGCGTCGAACTCGTCGGCGTCACCGCCGGGGAGAGCGAGAACCCCGAGAAGACCCTGCCGCGCGCCATCAACACCCTGCCCTGGCGCATCATGCTGTTCTACATCGGCGCGCTGGTGATCATCCTCTCGCTCGTGCCGTGGACCGAGTTCCAGCCCGGCGTCAGCCCGTTCGTGGCCGCCTTCGGCAAGATCGGCATCCCGGCCGCGGCCGGCATCATCAACTTCGTGGTGCTCACCGCCGCGCTCTCCTCCTGCAACTCCGGCATGTACTCCACCGGCCGCATGCTGCGCGACCTCGCCCTGCGCGGCCAGGCCCCGGGGCAGCTCACCAAGCTCAACTCCCACCGCACCCCGGCCTTCGCGATCACCCTCTCCTGCCTGCTGATGGGCGTCGGCGTGGTGCTCAACTACCTCGTCCCGGCCAAGGCGTTCGAGTACATCACCTCCGTCGCCACCGTCTGCGGCCTGTGGACCTGGGCGATGATCCTGATCTGCCAGATCCGCTACCGCAAGGCCTGGCGGGCCGGACACCTGCCGCCGCCCACCTTCAAGGCGCCCGGCGGCGCCTGGACCAGCTGGACCGCGCTCGCCTTCCTCGCCCTGGTCGTGGTGCTGATCGCGTTCGACTCGGTCAACCGGATCTCGCTGTACGTCTTCCCGGGCTGGGCCGTCCTGCTGGTGATCGGCTACCAGGTGCTCAAGCGCCGCAACCCGAGGGCCGCCCACGGCGTCGCCCACGACCACCTGCACGTGCGCAACGGCGGCTGAACCGCCGGCGCCGGGCCGCCACGCCCAGGTGGCGGACACCCGGTGACCGCGCTCCGGACGCCCCGGCGGACACCCGCCGGGGCGTGGCTATCCTGACCGCATGCTGACCATCACCCGAGAACTCCGCGACCGGATCGTGGCCCACGCCCGCGCCGACCACCCGGACGAGGCCTGCGGCGTGGTCGCCGGACCGGCCGGCAGCGGACGGCCCGAACGGTTCATCCCGATGCTCAACGCGGCCCGCTCGCCCACCTTCTACGAGTTCGACTCGGGCGACCTGCTCAAGCTCTACCGCGAGATGGACGACCGCGACGAGGAGCCGGTGATCGTCTACCACTCGCACACCGCCACCGAGGCCTACCCCTCGCGCACCGACGTGAGCTACGCCTCCGAGCCGTTCGCCCACTACGTCCTGGTCTCCACCGCCGACGGCAACGGCGAGGACGACCCGTTCCAGTTCCGCTCGTTCCGCATCGTGGACGGCGAGATCACAGAGGAAGACGTCCAGGTCGTCGAGGCCCACCCGGCCTGACCAGCACCCACCTGGGCGCGGGGGGGGGGGGGGGCGCCCCCCCGCCGGGGCGGGGGGCGGGGGGGGGCGCGGGGGCGCGCCGGGCGAGCGAGGCGGCGAGAGCCGCTCA